>JBQCDO010000300.1:0-5182 GCA_051961195.1 Nitrososphaeraceae archaeon
CAGCAGTAGTAATAATACATATACGGCTAAAATCTTTCAACACGCTATGAATGATATAAAAAACGGTAAATGATTAGTTACCTGAGACGTGGAATTTAATGACAGAAAGAAAGCGTTATAGTTTTAAGATATCCGGAACTTTCGAGTGCGAGAATAGGGATCAAGGCATGGACCACTTATACAATATCATAATAGGACATGTCGATGGTTCAGAAATAACAAACTTCATTGTTGAAGAAGGAGAAGTTACTGAAGAGAGATAATTAAATTATGGTTATAATTTCTCGTTCCAATTGAAGCCTCCGATGGAGTAGCAATATTGATAATTCTCCCCTACTTCGTAGGAGTCGTAGCAACCGCTATCTATACAGTAAATCCCTGTAGAACAGGCATCTATTTACATAAGTCAGGAATCTTATGAGCTCATAGAAGGACATGGAATTCAGAGGCTACATGAGCCTAGACACAAAACCCTGATAAAATAACCAAAGAATATGAATGTCAGCAAGAGACTATTAGCCAATTAAGAAATGAAGCTCAGGAAAATAAGGACATCCTATGACCTCAAGGGTACAGTCTTACTATGCCGTGATAAGATTCACAGTTTAGGAGGAACGCTAATTGAGACAAGTTCAGCAAATGTTTAGTGGTATAAAGTTAAATTTAGCATTTAATAACACTAGCGATGCGGTCGCGTCACAAACGAATAGCAGTATTAAGTGATATGGTGTCCATATTACTATAGAACCAAATATGATACCAGGGATAACAGATGATCATGACGAACCGGACTTTTTCGCTCCATTGCAGAAATGGGAGGAATTCCTCAAGACCCTATCCTGGAAAGAGCGTATCGAGTTCTATAATACGTTAGAAATTATAGTCGAACAACCCATACGGCTAAGATTAGAAAAGAACTAGAAGAGAGAGAACAAGTTTTTGGTTTATGGAAAAACTAATGATATGGTTATAGATAGATGGTGCGGTTGCAAATCATACGTGATATCAAAATGTCGCACCGACGAAGAACCAAGCCATGCTGAACATTGCCAAAATTCTTGAGTAGAGATGTTGAACAATAGATTGATAGATTTC
Source organism: Nitrososphaeraceae archaeon (assembly GCA_051961195.1). GTDB lineage: Archaea > Thermoproteota > Nitrososphaeria > Nitrososphaerales > Nitrososphaeraceae > JARBAU01. The sequence continues at coordinate 1,096 of JBQCDO010000300.1, forward strand.
CACCTAGTTTCTGCCATTCCAAATAGAAGGCTGTGCAGATCTATATTGAAAACAAGGTGAGCCTAGATGTCACCAAGCAAAAACTTATGGATGTAGTGAAGGGCCGCCCTAACCCGGCAGCGTTGGTTGTTGGATTGACAACAGTAATGGTCATTGGTTCAGCGGTTGGAATTTTTGACAGTCATCATTTGGCCCGTGCAATAAATTTGAATTATGGCGGCAATGCCAGGAGTTACCACTCTGCAAACATCCTGGATACTAGAGGCCAGGGAGATTCGCATCACCGCTCGGCAGTTCCAACAAATACCGATTCAGGTGGCTATGCGCATCACCAGAAAGTAAAGTAGTCTCTGTTTTATTCTATTTTGGACTACAAAGGTGGACTTAACGAACTGGGTTCCTTTCGAAGAAATTGAAGAGATCTTTAAACGATACTACAGGATGGCTTTCTATAGAGCAAGTGTCGAGCAGTCCCCTGTTAAGTAACTCTAGCATCTCATTTTCATTTTCTACATATATCAAAAAGAAATGACCCCTGCTATCTGCAAACTGTCCTTCTTCCACGAGTTTTCCGGAATTCATAATCCGCCTTATGTGTGCATCTATATGTTCAGAGTGTCTCTTCAGATCGTGTTCGTTTTGGATGGTTTCAAATATTTTTGTGGTATTAGAAATCTCATTTTCTTATGTTAAATGTGCGATAGAGTAGAAGTATATAATGTATCTATTTGTATGTTTGACCGAACGCTTTCCACAGTTCGTTAAACCTCACCCTATGTACTAGGCATATAGGCAGTTCACCTAACCTATCCTAACCTAACTTCATCAGTTGTCTATTTGTGTCTTTCTTAATCGCTCTTCGTCCGTGATCATTGCTAACACGAATTGGAGGGTTTCTACTTCTGTCAGGGTGTCTTCCACAATCCGCATATTATGCTTATCTGGGTCGACTTGTTTCTGCTTTATTTGAATTTCTTTGTAAATCATTTTTTTAATATCGTCGACTGTCGGTCCTTTTCGCTTTTGCATGCAATCATGGTACTCTATCGTTATTGGTTTTCTATAGACTGAGGAACCGTAGGTAGAGGGAGACTGACAGGGCAATTTTTTAAAAAAGAGAACCGTTTTAAAATAGCGTCTAATCTTTGTTTTATAATGTTGAGTTGATCGACCATGTCGACCATACTGACTGCATTTTTCTTTATCATATCCTGAAGATTATTTACCAGCATTAATGTATTTAGTAGTACACTCAGAGATTCTTATTCATTGCCTGATCTGGCATTGATGAGTCTATTAACCAGTGCTCTTTAAAAAAAAATGAACGATAGTGTATACATATATCTTTAGACAATAGTAGTGACAAGTCCACGCGAGCCAGATTGTCTAGTTCTGCTAATACCCCAATAGGATTAAACATCGGATTTTTGAACATTAGGAATTATTATCCCGGTAATACAGTCGAAACCCGATGGGCGGCATCATATTATAAAATATCTGGAACGCTGCGTCCTAGGTTTAGAGTGACGCCTTGGTAGGATGATAAATAAGTGGATTCCTATCATGATGCGCCAAACTCCTAATATCAAACATAATTTCCCTCCAGTTAAAGATGCGTGTTATTGTGCTAAGAGGGTTAGACATAGGCTAGATGCTAAAATAACCAGCATAGAATAGATAGGAGAAATCGGATAATCTACTAGTAGCGACATGTTTATGATAAGAATACAAGGTTTTGAATGGGTTCAAGGAAAGATATAGGATGTAATTCCTAGCGCTACATGCCAAGCGCTTTAGGCCTGTGATAGTTGATTCTTATTCTGGTGGTATTGGTTGCATCAAGAGAACAATCCAGGTATTATGAAATACCTTCACTGGCTGATATGTTACTAACATCTTTGTGTTATCTATGGTATCTATTGTTGAACCTGACTTTCCGTTTAAAGCATTCTTAAAACTGTTCAGAGCAGCGAAAGATTCTGCACTTTTACTTTTATTTATATCAGAATCTGCTATTTTCTGTCCTTTGTAGCCTGTATAAACAACTCTTTCACCTGATGGTAGATTAAGTGATTGAAGATCTTTGTCAAAGACTTTAAAATCAATTCCACCAACCCATATTCCAGCAATACTGGAGTTATCCTTAGAAGAAGAATGTACTGGAATAGCTATCGCGCCTCCTCTAAAACTAGAAGCGGTCTTGGTATTTATCACATTTCCTAAATAAACATCGTTTGTTTTAACTGATCCTTGAAAATAATCTCTAAATGCAAAATTGTTTGTGGTAAGATTCTGTTGTGTAGAATAAGGTTCAAATAAATATGCGTCTCCATTCGGCATGATAAAGAAAACTTCACGCAAATCACTATTACTGACTACTATGTTCCTAGCCACCTGTCTTTTTTCTGTATCTGCATTTTCAGGTATTCCATGTAACGTGTTTAATGTATGGTTGAGTAAATGCGCATAAGATACATTTCTCACTTGAGGTAATTTGCTTGTTATTTCTAAGATAGCTCCCGCTTTTTTAAGATGATCTTCAAGATTCTTTGCCAGGATACTTGTAATCAGGTTATCAGTAGCAATAGCTGTTGTAGCAAAGATAGTGCCACTACTAATGCCAGCATTATTAGTATCCTTATTATTAAGAGCTTTAATATGATTAGGATGGGAAATAGTCACTATGCCTATGCATGCTATGCTGAATATCACTAAAATTGCAGTATAACCTTTAATTTTCAACATAGCAGTACAAAAGATTCCCGATATGGGGATATATACAGATAGCTTGTAATATGTCCTTTGCGTTCAAAGTACTATACAGGATTAATTCTTAAACTAGCAAGAAACTGGCATGTATATGACGACAAATGGACTAAAATATCATACTAGTGTTTCACCATCCTGGGGCGTCTGTCTATAGCTAGTACGCAGCATTTTTGATAATATTTATAACCTGGCATACTTCATATCAAAATTATAACGCTGTTTACGAGATAATTGAGCCGGATGTTGAAAAATCCGATGTGTTAAGCGTATTACATGTTAACGGAATTAGTTTATCAGTTCACATCGACTAGCTCTGCTACTATCCAATGGCATCATTAATTGGAAGTCGACAGATATTAAATTCATCACAAGTCAGATAGTTTTACCTATCAATAGGATCCACTAGCCATAAGTAAGTGAAATAATTTGCTTACCCATTGGTAACTGTCCAATTTAAATACAATAGATAATGAATAAAGGGTTATGCAATATGAAAAATATAGTCAGATAAAACTTTTAGGCCCACTCTGTCTAGCCGTGATGCTTATTGTAACTTTTACATTTACTACACAAGCTGGTCTTGCAAATGCGCAGAACAAGACAATTTCTACAAAACCTAATGAAATAAGTGGCCAGATAACAAATGCTACTAAAACCAATATCGTTCTAGTTCATGGTGCAGGAGCTGATGCATCTTCGTGGAGTAAAGTAATCCCTGTTCTACTTAACGCAGGGCATAAAGTTATAGCAGTACAACTTTCTCTCTATTCTCTGGCAGATGATGTAGCTACAGTAAAGCGTGCAATTGATCTATTGGGTGGACCAACAATTCTTGTAGGGCACTCATATGGTGGAATGGTAATCTCAAACGCTGCTTATAATAATCCTAATGTCAAAGGTCTTGTCTACGTAGCTGCATTAGCCCCTAAAGAAGGTCAATCTATCAGTAGCTTCACCGATCCCACCAAGTTTCCAAAAGGATCTCTAATCATTGATAGAGGGGGCTTTGCTTACTTTAATCCGAATATGTTCCATACTTCATTTCCAGATATTGATCCTGCTCAAGCTAAGATCTTAGCCGTTACACAAAAGCCAATTAACATGTCAATTTTTACTGAAAAATCTGGCCCACCAGCTTGGAAGCAACTTCCGACATGGTATCAAGTATCTGAAAACGATCGCAATATCGCTCCTGCTGTCGAACGTTTATTTGCAAAACAGATGAACGCTACCACTATCTCACTTCCCTCTAGTCATGTCTCGCTTCTATCTCACCCAAAGGAAGTCGCCCAATTAATTCTAAATGCAACTAAAGGAG
>JBQCDO010000301.1:0-18721 GCA_051961195.1 Nitrososphaeraceae archaeon
TATCTCATCGCTACCCCATACCTTTTAAATCCGTTATTTTCATAAAATGCTACATTTCTTTCCGAACAATCCAAAATAACTTTATAGCAGCCAACGCTAGCCGAAAAATCAAGCGCCCTTTTCACTAGAGCTGAACCGATCCCCATACCTTCATGTCCCTTGCGCGTTACAACATCTTCTATATGGGCAGCTTTTCCACAATTATGAATGAACTTCTTCTCTATTAATATTGTTATTGAACCTATTACAGTTCCATCATTAAGGACTGCTACGAAAATTTTGTGTTGTGGATCAGATTTAATAAAATCAAACAACTGCAGAGCTCGTAAGCGGTCCATCCCAGATATATCTGATAAGTTGGATAAACTTTCGTAAAAACCGTTATCCAGATCTGCATTGTCTAATTCACGTATCAAAAAGTTACTACTTCTAATATTGGACATACTCTAAAGCCTAATTGTACGAGTATTAATTACCTTTTCTTGTCAAGATAAATTTCTTTCATCTCCTTCGTCCACTTAGTCTTACGTGCAAAGATCCTCTTCTGCTTACGGGGTTTACACTCAGAAATAGCATAAGCACACAATATTGGAAAATACACAGAAGCATCACCATATACAATTACGTTGCCTGAATGGGAGGTCTTGATTTTACCCCAACTTTTTCCTTCCTGTATTGTCGCTCCAGATAATCCGCCGGTGTCTGGTCTTGCGTCAGTTAACTGAATAATGTAGTCGTGGCCGCCTTCCTTTAGTTTCAGTATTTGGTATAGTGCCGGACCGGTTTGTTGAAAAAAATTTTTTGGAACTCCTCCACCCAGTTCCAGTGCGCCAGATTTTCGAGACTTCCAGAGTATGGCTGCTGATTCGGCTACATCGTTTATGACATTGAAAGGCATGTGTTGATCATCAAATAGTAAAGGCAACATGTTCAACCCTATAGAGGAGTCACTAATCGCAGGGATGTAGATTGGAATGTCATTTTCGAAGGCCGCCACTGTAAATGATTTTCCAGGAAAATGTGAATTTGCTTTCGCAGCTCTCCCAAGAGTATGCGATACATCAGCAGTTGAATTAAGATCAGACGGATATTTCATACCATTTCTGACGTCGTTTTGAACTATGATATCCTGTGCTTGGAGCGTTCCTGTTTCCTTAATATAGATGTCATATATTCTAACTATTTGTTTGGAATAGAGGATGTCATCGTCTACATTGAAATGGCCTTGACGTACTGGTAGGCCATATGCAAAATGTAGATCGTGATAAATATTTGCCCCGGTGGAAACTATCCAGTCAACAAATCCTTTTTCAATCATTATTTTGATGGCTCCACCTATTCCTGCTGGAGTCATGGCTCCTGCTATAGTTAGACAGATTGTCGCATTACTATCGATCATGTGTTTAAATATACTGGCTGCCTCTGCCAGACGACGCGCATTATATCCGGTTGAACCAAAATACTCTATGAGTTTAGACACAGTCATATTTTCACTAATACTAGGTGGGTCTATTTTCCTACCCTTGAACGCATGATAATTATCCATTTGCAATCATTAATGCCAGTTACTTTTAAAAATTGCATAGTCCAGTCTATGCTTGTCAATATCGATTCAGAAGTTTCTAATGGCTTGATAGCTCAATTATCAATTATAAATATCAGTGAAATTTCAACGACAGTAATCTAAATTCTATCCAAGTGACATTCAGTGAGTATCCATGAATATTTTGCTGAAAATTAGGTGTAATCAAATAAAACAGCTGAGACTTTCTAGACTGCTTTACCTCTGAACTAATGACTTGGATGAGCTGAATATGACTAGCCTACACTTTTAATATCGACTAACCGTTTATAAATTACACGAGCTTTGATGATTTGATAATAACAATCAATAAAAATAAAGAGTTGCTGACTTGTCCAAATTGTAATTGTTTAGGGAGATACAGTCAACTTGTGTAACAACTTAAAGTTCATCCGAAAGAAAGATATTCTCTAGAGTACTAGCAAGAAATTTTATTCCACTGTATTAGTAAGATGACTATGGCCGTACCGCACAGAAACAGAAACAGAACCGAGTATAGAAATAAGATCAGAAAGAAATCCTTATTGGCAGAGAACATAGCTGATTTCTCAATTAGATCGGATGATGTTGGTTCTATAATCCGCTCAATGTCAAGCTCCGGAGGATTTGAGTCTAGAAATCTCGCAACCGGCATCAATATACTAAGAACTATGCGCAATGACAGCAAATGTACTAGATTTCTTTCTTTTGTAGCAGCAATTATCTCGACCGGCACCCGGGGAATAATACGCGACATGTTAAAGGACAATATGTTTCAATGCGTGATAACTACATGCGGCGCCCTTGACCACGATATTGCAAGGACATATGAAAAATATTTCTCTGGTGAGTTCGAGATAGACGACAGCCTCCTATATAATAAAAAAATACACCGTCTGGGCAATGTACTAATTCCTAATGAAAACTATGGGCCATTAATAGAGAAAAAAATGCAAAAATGGTTAACGGAAATGTATAGAGAAAATGGCACTAAAGAATTTTCTAGTTTTGATATTACTAAATATATCGGCAGCAGATTGAACGAAACTTCATTTTTGTATTGGGCAAACAAAAATAACATTCCAGTCATAGTTCCTGGCATCCTCGACGGCGCAGTCGGAAGCCAAATATGGCTATTTTATCAAAATCATAAAGATTTTAAGCTGAATCTTCTAAGCGATCAATCGAAGTTATCTGATGTAATATTTGAGGCTAAGAAAACGGGGGCTCTTATGTTAGGCGGAGGAATTTCTAAGCATCATACGCTTTGGTGGAACCAATTTAGAGGTGGTTTAGATTATGCCGTGTATGTAACTACAGCAGCGGAGTGGGACGGTAGTCTCAGCGGTGCAAAAGTCGCTGAAGCCATTTCTTGGGGAAAAGTTAGAACAATGGCAAAGCAGATCACCATCCATGGGGAGATTACTACCTTGTTGCCTTTCATGTATGCTGGTATGCTAAGTTAGGAAAATTATTCGAATCCATCTAATTTGATATCTCAAACCTATTAACTGTGTGCGTCGATACACGCAGTGTATTGCAATAAGTCATACACTTGAATTGTTCCCTTAACTCTTTAACAAACTGCAATTGATAACTTACTCTAGGGATCACCTTGAAGTACGTGACATCTTGAAGTGCATAACGTACCTTGATATGAAAATATTCTCGAAATATCTAGTCATTCTCTTGATTTAGAATTATGCTTGAGAATGGTAATAATATATGGCCAACATCAATTTGGGAATAATCGGGGTATTGTAGGCAATTAGATCGGAACTATTCTTACTTTATCATCTTAATATCATGATACAAGAGTTTCTGGCGTCTGTACGCTTATTCCGATACAAGGTTTGCATACTTCATTTTCTGCTGCCTTCCATTTTTGGAAATTAGGTGATGCAGATAATATAAGCTATTAATCACGAAAGAGTAAACTCGGATTTTTTGGCAGAATCGCAGTGTTCTATGAAATTGCAAAAGTTGGAATAAAATGCAAGACAGTATTTCCTGAGATTCTGAGTTTTTGTATGAATGTCCCGAGATATTTTCGTGGAACTTATGAGTTCAGTGCGGATTTCCATAGCATACTGTGTTAGCCAGTCATTAATCATATCTTCGGTAACTTCGATATGGAATTGGATGCCAATAGCTGTCCCGATCTTGAAGGCCTGAATATAGAGTTCGCTGGAAGCTAGAATTTTGCTATTGACCGGAAGTTCAAAAGTGTCTCCGTGCCACTGAAATACTTCTAGTTTAGAACTGCTTATCCCCTTAAAAACTCCTTCTATGCCATCCTTAGAAAGATCAATGTAGTGCCAGCCTATCTCTTTTTGATTTCCCTTATAGACCCTACCACCAAGCGCAGAGGCAATGAGTTGCGAACCCAAACATATCCCCAGGACGGGAATCTGTTCGAGTACAGCATTTTTGATCAATAGCTTTTCGAAATTAAGATATTCCAAGTCGTCATATGCCGACATGGGACCACCAAGTACTATTATAGCCTTGTATAATTCTGGGTTTAGGTGACCAGGAAGTTCTTTTGCTAGGACATTGTGTATTTCATATCCATCAGCCAGTAGGAGTGGTTCGAGTATTCCAAGTGTCTCACATCCGATATTTTGAATTGACAGTATTTTTTTAGTCATTGGAATACCTTCACAGTCAGATGGGGGTAAGGTAATCATTTATGAATTTATCTTACATTTAGAGATAATTATTATTCCAACTAGAGGCAGGAAAGAGTCTTACTATTTACACGGGCAAATCAGTATTGTGTTATTTACTGATAAGTAGTAGATTAGATCACTTGCCTAAATAGTGCCTGGATCTGAATAGCTATCCAAGAACTGGCTAAATTTGCCGCTTAAGGCGAACACATTTGCTATAGACTTGAATAAGATTGTATAACCTTTGTATCATATTTATTTAAAGATTCTAGCTAAATTTATAAAATAATAGACGTATATTGTGATAATTAGCTGATCTCAGCAAACAATAAGTAGTCAGATCTGCAATTCTTTTCATGGAATTTTTTGATACGAGCATAGTAGAACATATCGAGATGAAAATGATAAAGCCGTCTCAATTTGCAGTTAGAAATAAATTTCAAAAGATATCACCTGAAGATGATAGCCTGGTCGCCAGCATACGGGAACATGGATTGCTGCAACCTATCCTGATAAGGCCGCTTGCGCAAGGTTTTGAGATTGTGGCTGGGCACAGAAGATTTCAAGCGTGCAGATCTCTTCGCTGCCGATTCATAGCTTGCAAAATACGGGAGATGTCAGATAAGGAGGCGTACGAAATTCAACTTACGGAGAACATGCAACGCAAAGCAATGGATGCGATCGAGGAAGCAGAGGCATTCAGAAGATATGTAATTGACTTTGGCTGGGGTGGCGTGAGCGAACTTGCTAAGAAGATTGGAATGAGTGAAGAATATGTTTCGCATAGAATTCAGCTACTAAGATTGCCCGATAGTCTTAAAGAACGAATTGTTACAAATAGGCTAAACGTTAGCTGTGCGATAGAACTTTCAAATCTTCCTTTCGACAAACAGTCGGAGATTATTGAGCAAGCGACCAATAACAGCTTGACTGTGAGACAGATAAGAGAAATAAAATCCAGTTTGAGATACGTTTGTGAATCAAGCCTCAAAGCTTCTAATGAATATAAGAAGTCAATTCAAATTTTGAAAGTTGCAAAGAAGACTACGCTGGCTTTAAGAATTTTACTGGCTAGATTAGACAGCCTAATTGATGAAATTCATGAAACCGTAGAGCCGGCTCAAAGGGGAGAAATAATTAATTTTTTAATGGAAACAAGATTAAGAGCTCATAGTATGATTGACGACGCTATTAGGTTCAAAAATTCTAGTTCGAAGCTCAATGAGTAGCGTGCCCTATAAAATATACGACAAACATGACAGGGACCAGATCATCAGCCAAGAAATGGTGTTATCCACTCACCTACGAATTTTTTGTGCTCATCAAATGTATGAGTAAGTGCGGGAGTAGATAGTTCTTTCATCGGTATAAAGTCATATACTTCAGATGTCTGAATAGTATCTCCAAACAGATTTCGATAGATGTCACTTTTCCTCATCAGCAACATCTTCATTTAGAAAGCATTGAATATTAATCAATCATAACCTCCTCTGGTTCGTCCGCGATAGAGCATAAACGGGGCTTCAGCTAGGTATTTCTTTAGACCCTCTAATACCTTGAGAAGGCGTTGCGATACCTTAAAACGAATGAGTGCGACCCTTCTAATCCTACGTTTAACCTTTGTTGAATCAATGGAGATAGTATATCACGAGATCACTTTTTCCTTCTCTAAATTGATAATTCGAGAATCGATTTCATCCTCAGTCACCCTATTTCCATAGTCCCTTAGATAATCGCATATCTCTACGGTGTCTTGTTTAGAATTCTTACTTAGCATGGATAGAATCAACTCATCAGTCGCGTCTATCATGAACGACCACGTATTACTAACGAAGGATATAGAAGTTTATGATTCCAATGCATAATAAGGAAAAGAGCCAAATTTGCTTGATTTGCTGTTCAAAGGACAAATCAGCCAGAAGCGTGATTGCCTCCTACTTGAACCTTCTTTGATGAATTTAACTCTTAATATATGAAAAAGGAGTCTCGATTCGAATTCCGTACAGGTTACTAATTTACAATATTGACGTGAATTAAATATCAAGGTCAAAACATGGGTAATACTGAGTTCATTAATCCCTGGAACGTCACAAACAACTTGATCTTTTCTGCATTAGTAGACGTCGGCTAACTATCATGTTTTTCAAGTACATAGTATCTAGCCAATAGTAGTCTATTAATTTCGTAATGATTGACTATGAGTTGCCACGCGATAGTAACGTGATTAATAAACATGAATAATTTACAAATCGTTAAAATATACCTCCGCAGATGTAGCTTGATTTGATAGAAGTATTTCATTCATTCCTCCCGATAATTACGGCCGTTGCACCGATAGCTGGGTCGGCTACTTACTCAACCGGAAATCCAGTATTGGACTTCTTCTATATTTTATTTAATGGTATTTCTGAGGTACCGTTATTTAGCTCACCAGTAACGGGAATTTTAATCGTTTCAGGAGTGTTTTTGGCTTCAAGAAAAGCTGGTGCAATGATGGTCCTGGCTGGACTTATCGGAGCAGGAATGGCCATTATATTCGGTGCTTCTTATACAAATGTTGCCTTTGGTCTGTTTGGTTATAACTCGATTTTGACCGGTATGGCATTTTGGTCAGGTCCATTTGTGAAGGCAAACAAAGCCACATTCTGGATATCTGTATTCGGAGCTGCTATAACTGCAGTAGTATGGCAAGCTTTTGGTCACTGGATGGGCGACATATTTGTTAACGGCGGTCACGGCTGGGCGATACCTGGATTTACGTCATCATTCATATTTACTACCTGGGCAATGATGTATGCTAGTAGAAGATATGGTCATGATATATGGCCAGAGGTTCCTCCGCCCGAGAAGGAAGTATTGATTCCTGGAAGTGGCAATCCGGAGCCCTCATCTCCATTCAAATGGAATGCTAAGGAATTTATGATTGCAACGTTGAAGGGCGTTTCACAGGTCACGTTTGTTGAAAACTGGAAGACAGGCGTCTTCTGGGTGGTCGGGCTTACATTAGCATTTGAGCTTGCCCCAATAATAACAACCGCGACTGGTGTCCAAGTTCGTCCTTGGTGGACTAACGCTTATACTGCCGGCTGGAACCCCTTGTCTCCGCTTTACCTTGGGGGGTTAATGGCACTGATTGGTTCGGCTATTGGAGCAGCCTTGGCAATTCTAACGAAGCTGCCTACTGCTGAGATAAGGATAGGTCTTCACGGATTTAATCAAGTTCTAGTAATGATCGCACTTACCTCATTTCTTCCGTTGACACCTCAAACATTTTTCATGGCTATATTGGCCACCGTCACCTGTTCAGTAGTTGTAATGCCTGCATTGCAAAAATTCTTTGGAACCTGGGGACTTCCTGCGCTAACTGGTCCCTTTGTGTTTACTGCTTGGGTTTGGATGATAGCAACAGCGGGATTAATGCATATTCCAGCAGGAATAGGCTGGTCAAGACCTTAGACGCGATCGGTAAATTGTAACTCAGGACTTGATAGGGTCCCAACGTCGCTTTTTAGACTATACTTCCAAACAAGGTATAAAAATTGGCCCACGAACAGTAACATGAACTGCTATTAAGCTCTACGATCTGAACACTTACTTGACCCCCATTAGCAGCCCAGGTTAGATGATTATGCCCCGTTGCTTAATAGCGATAATCTGGATTCCAATATAAGTCGATAAGTAAATTCAAAGTTATATTTAGATGTCAAGAACTCGTACATAAGGGTGTGCTTGTGATTCCTGAACAGTTTGCCGAATTTTTGGATTATTCCAAAGATATTCTGATCACAAAGTCTGACTCTGAAAAGGTCTTGTTTTTTATTGACTGGTGCAAGAGCCATGACATTGAGGAGACGATCCTCAGACTAAGTTCCGAAACAAAAGGTGGTTGGGGAAAGAACCTACAACTAGATTTTACTACAAATAGAATAATTGTTAGTCAAAAGGGAGTACTAAAAAAATTTGTAGATTTAGGTTACGTTGCAGGAATGGCCCCTTATCCCTATCTACTCTTAAAAAACAAACTGAGGGAATCTGATTTCAGTTCTAACTCTTGTGTCATAAGTCCAACAGCATTATTAGACAACCCTTCAACCTTTTATATTGAATATTCAAAAATAGATGCCTTCATTTTGACAAAGGGCATAGAAACGACTATTACGAACATGGTTGGAAGAATGATACAATCAAATTTCATTGAAATCCATTCCCAAACAAAAGTCTATGATTTCACTCTGCCGGTCAATAAAAATGGGAATTATGAACAGATTGTTTTCTGGCTTGGAGTCGTGGTCCCAGTTAGCATCTCTACGCATTAATGAAATTTTAGTCGACGTCTACTAAATAATCCTTTGAACTAGGCGTTAGTAGAAGGTAAATTTTCTTCAGAATTATAGCACGTAGGACTTCTACACTTAAATATTTCAGATCTATTCTATACAATGAGGTAATAGAAAAATTGATGTTAGCACCGAGGGAAATGGAAAAGATGGTCATTTGGACTGCTGCACAAATTGCAGAAGGACGAAAGAAAAAAGGTGTAAAACTTAACTATCCTGAAGCCATTGCGTATATCGCAAACTTTGTTGTAGAAGGCGCAAGAGAAGGCAAAACTGTCGCTGATTTGATGAAATCAGCAAGAGAAGTTCTAAAGAGCGCCGACGTTATGAAAGGCGTTCCGGAAATGATTCATACAGTTCAGGTAGAAGCTACATTCCCAGACGGCACTAAACTGGTAACAGTACATGACCCAGTTTATTAGGTGATTATAGTTGGTTGAAACAAAAAAAATGAAATTTAAAAAAAACCAATTATGGAGGAAGGTTCCAAAAATATGATCCCCGGAGAATATGTTTTATCACAAAGCCCTGTTAATTGCAATGAGAATAAAAAGACAATCAAAATCAACGTCAAGAATGCTGGAGATAGACCTTGTCAGGTTGGTTCACATACTCACTTCTTTGAAGTAAATAGAGCACTAGACTTTCCAAGAGAAAAGGCGTTCGGGTTTAGATTGAATATTCCAGCAGGTACTTCGGTGAGATTTGAGCCAGGTGATTCTAAGGAGGTAGAATTGTGCGAATTAGGAGGGTCTCGCGTTGTGCATGGATTCAACGGGCTTGTAATGGGAGGACTAAATTCGTCGGTTGCAAAAAACGCGGCACTGGAAAAGGCAAAGAAGCAGGGCTTTAGGGGAGCATAAAAGGAGAAGATTAACAATGGTTCTTAAATTAACTCGCAAACAATACACAGATTTATTCGGTCCAACGACTGGAGATAAGGTAAGATTGGGAGACTCTGATTTATTAATTGAGATAGAAAAGGACTTCATAACTCCTGGAGATGAGTGTGTGTTTGGTGGGGGCAAAACTATAAGAGATGGCTTGGCTCAAACACCAGGTGTAACCAATGCTAATGGTGCCCTTGATTTTCTAATAACAAATGCAGTTGTATTGGATCCTGAAATTGGGATAGTAAAAGGGGACATTGGTATAAAGGACGGAAAGATCGCAGGCATAGGCAAGGCAGGGAATCCGAATATTATGGATAAGGTAAGTAAGAATATGGTAGTATCAGCATGCACAGAGGCAACTGCAGGGGAGCATACAATATGCACCCCCGGACATTTTGATACTCATGTTCATAACATCTCTCCCCAACAATATATTGATGCTATAAGTGGAGGAATATGTAATATGATAGGTGGAGGTACGGGACCTGCTGATGGGACTAATGCTACAACATGTACCCCTGGCGTCTTCAATATGAGTCGAATGTTAGAATCTATAGAGGATATACCAATGAATTTCGGATTCCTTGGTAAAGGGAATGATTCACATCCATCTCTAGCTACGCAGATGGAACAGATAGAAGCAGGAGCCTGCGGGCTAAAGGACCACGAGGACTGGGGAACAACTGCGGCAGTCTTGGATGCATCGCTCAGAGCATGTGATCTAACGGATACTCAGTTAGCGATACATACAGATTCCATCAATGAATGCGCATACGTAGAAGACACTATCAACGCGATAGATGGGCGAACATTACATACCTATCATACAGAAGGAGCTGGTGGTGGACACGCCCCTGATATTATGAAGATTGCTGGCGAACCCTTTGCATTACCATCATCAACAAATCCCACAAGACCATATACAATGAATACTATAGCCGAGCATCTTGATATGCTGATGTTTTGTCATCACCTGAACCCAAGTGTCCCAGAGGACGTACACTTTGCGGAATCTCGTATCAGAGCAGAAACGATTGCAGCCGAGGACGTATTACATGACGAAGGTGTTCTAAGTATGTATTCCTCAGATAGCCAAGCAATGGGTAGAATAGGTGAAGTTGTAATACGAGCATGGCAGACAGCCGATAAAATGAAGAAGATGAAGGGTAATCTGAAAGAAGACTCACAAGGTAATGACAACTTCAGAGCAAAGAGGTACATTGCGAAAACCACAATAAATCCTGCAACCACGCACGGAGTTGCAGATTATTTGGGCTCACTTGAAGTCGGAAAATATGCTGATATCGCAATGTATTCAACAGCCTTCTTCCCGGCAAAGCCAAAAATGATATTTAAGGGAGGATTCATAGCGTGGTCGATAATGGGCGACCCCAATGCATCGCTTCCGACGCCAGAACCAGTATTCTATAGACCTATGTTTGGAGCGCTCGGAAAGGCTGTAAAGAAAACATCATTCACATTCACATCAAAGGCGGCAGTGAAGCTTGGCGTACCAGAAAAACTAGGTTTAGAGAAAGTAGTTTTGCCAGTTAAGAACTGTAGAAGCATTAGCAAAAGAAATATGATGTGGAATGACAAGACTCCAGAAATAACGATTGATCCTGAGACATATGAGGTAAAATTGGACGGCAAGATTGCAACAGTTGATCCGGCAAAAGAACTTTCTTCTGCCCAAAGGTACTTCATGGCATAACTTCGACCAAGAAAAACTCAATTTTTTTATTTTTGATGTTTTCAATATCTTTATTTTTGTCTGTTTAACATGTCCATATGATGTCAAATCCTAATTTTGGTGTGTGGAGACCGATGGCGGAGAGTATTGAGTTCAATGCTCTCGAATCAAACTCCAACGCAGTTATGGCCGTTGCCGATACAGTGAGGACGACTTTAGGACCTAAAGGATTGGATAAGTTATTAATAGACCAAGCTATGAATAGGCATGTTTCAAATGACGGGGTAACTATTCTTCTCTCCCTAAGAGCTATCCATCCAGTAGCACGAATGATCGTGGAAATTGCTGAAAGACAGGAACAGCTAGTAGGAGACGGTACTACAACAGCTGTTGTTATGGCTGCGGAAATGATCAAGGAAGGAAAGAAACTTGTAAAGGAGCTTGGCGTACATCCAACCAAAGTTGTTGAAGGAATAGATAGTGGAGTAAGGCACGCCTGTGAATTGTTAGAAGCCGAATCCAAAACAATTTCAATTAAGGATGTAGCATTAGAACAAGTAGTAAATACATCACTTTCTTCAAAGTTAGACGGTAGACAACTTTCCTCACTCGTCATTACTGCTCTTAGAACAGTTGGAGAAAATGCAAAGTTTGATGGTTCATTTGACTTTGATAAATCAATCATGGTAATACGGAAAACAAATATGGAAGATCGCATTGTGAGCGGATTAGTCCTGGAACGAAAGAGGGTAGACCCAGCGATGCCGACTAAAATTAACGGAGCGAGGATTATGATTGCTAGACTTGATCTCAAGCCCGTAAAAGAGTCTTGGCTCAAGGATAATAGCAAATATCAGGAAATATTGAGCATGGAGAATGATAGAATAGAGAAATCGAAACAACTAGTCGACGCGATGATTGCAACCGGTGCGAATACTTTCCTGCTTGCTTCGACAGAGATAGATCAAGTGGTTGAGGACTTGTTAGTCAGTCATAACGTATTTGCAGTGCGGATCTCTGTAGAAGAGATGGAGTACATGTCTAGATATACTGGTGCAAAAATAGTTAGAATGATCGATGATTTGTCTAAACCTGACATAGTTGGCAAAGCAGATCGCGTATTCGAAGAGGAAGAAAATGGGGTTGTATGCATCGAGGGTGGATCGGGTAAGAATATGGTAACTTTGGTTGTCTCGGGATCAACTAAAGAAACTTCCCTGGAACGATGGAGGGCCGCTATTGATGGTGTAAATGCTGCTGAGGCAGCATTGAATAAGGGAGTCGTGGCAGGAGGGGGGGCCGCAGAATTGCATGTTATAGAGCAGGTAAAAGATATGCGGCTAAAGGGTCTTGAGCAGGTGGGACTTGAAGTTGTAGCATCGGCCCTTGAAAGTATAATGAGACAAATTCTCTCGAATGCTGGGTATAATGGTTTAGAGAAGGTTATGGCTGCTAAAGCATCGCCTACTGGTTTTGGCATAGATATTGATGGCGGAGAACCTGTTGATATGTTGAATAAGGGAATTTTGGACCCATTATTGGTTAAGACGATGGCCTTGAAAGCTGCTGGTGAAATAGCAAAATCTGTTTTGCGTATCGATAGAAACCTAGCCGCAGAAAATCTAGATCCCCACGCTGTTTCTGATACAAAGAGGTGAATGCCAGGTTTGCTTATACGTCATTGCGTGGAGGAGTCGAATATTGATGAGAATATGTTAGTATTAGACCCAACTCGCGTAAGGCATGTTGTGGTCGTTGCGGGAATGATCAAGTCCATGTCTGGAATGATTGATCCAGCTTCTCACCTCAATTTGGACTATCCAGATCATAAGGTCACCTCTTGTATCGTGGCAGAAAAG
The DNA here is from genome assembly GCA_051961195.1 of Nitrososphaeraceae archaeon. Taxonomy (GTDB): domain Archaea; phylum Thermoproteota; class Nitrososphaeria; order Nitrososphaerales; family Nitrososphaeraceae; genus JARBAU01. The sequence goes on from JBQCDO010000301.1 coordinate 13,016, forward strand.
TTTGAAATTGGTGCTAAGGTGAAGATGCAAGAAAATGGCCTAGTGTTTGTCTTAGTTGACTCGTCAAAATACGAACATTACGGCTATGTTGATTACACTCAGAGGCTTTTCAACATGATTGATGCAGTAAAGAAGGGCAGCAAAGATAGACATATGAATAGGAGACAATCTCCGGTAAGCGAAGTGTCATAGTTTAAATGATTACTATTAATTCTATACTTGGGAATGTTAAGGATGCAGAATTTGCAGACAAATACGAACAATTGTCAAGAATCAACTCATGTGAGGTTATTAGGATTCAAAGGTCCGAGTCGCAACGCGTAAGGATGCGCAAGACCTCCGATAAGGGAACTGATATCGCCTTCACTTTGCCGCAGGGGATTCAAATAAGACACAAAGATGTGGTTTTGTCTAGTCCAAATAAGATGATCATAATCGAAATTGAACCTGAAAGCGTTGCTACGATATCCATTAACGAAGAGGTTGGGAATCTGAATTCCATAGAAATTCCTGTGCGGCTAGGACATACAATCGGAAATTTGCATAGGCCTCTTAGAATAGAGGGTCGAAATATCTACTTTCCGATCCAGGCTGATACAGAGCTCGAGATGTTTAGAAAGCTACTAGATCCTATAATTGACCACATCAAAATAAACAAGGCGCATATGGTGTTTGAACCAGAGGAAGGATCACATATTCATGAACACTAACTATAATTCACAGGCTGAGGAGATTAATATTTTACAACTTTCTGATTCCTTCTTTCCGACCGGAATGTATACAACATCTAGCGGACTTGAGGCACTATTTTACAGTGAAAATAAAACAAAGACTCCAGACGAGCTTAGGACCCTGATAACAGTCTATCTGGAGCACCAGATAGGACCAGCTGATTGCACTGCTCTAGGCGTATCATATGGCTGTATTGAAACGGCTGATATTAATGAGTTGATAAAAGTGGATCGAACCATCTACTCAATGAAGCTTATCGAAGAGGTCAGGAACGCATCTGTAAGGTCTGGTACTCAGCTTCTAAGATGCGTAAACTATTTCCTACCTGGTAACGAATTCATCACCAAATTTCAAGAGGCCATCAAAGTGAACAAGGCCTCCGGTGTGTATCCAGTCGCACTTGCAGTTGCAAGCCAATCGTTAGGCATATCAAAATATAACAGTGGTATCATGATGCTTTACACTTTTGTTGTCAGCATCATCGGAGCGGCTCTTAGGTTAGGAATGATACAGCACCTTGATGGGCAGAAATTGATCCACGAACTAAAACCATCGCTTTTGGCCACGGTGGCAAAGAATATAAATAGACCATTGTCCAGTATGTGGCAATTTACTCCGGGCATTGATATTTTCCAAATAGCTCACGAGCTCATGCCTTCAAAAATGTTTATTACATGAATAAATCGTACGAATATCAATGAGTTCAAAGAGAATACCTCGAGTAGGAATTGGTGGGCCAGTTGGTTCAGGAAAAACTATGTTAATCGAACAGGTAGTCCCTCTTTTGTATTTAAAAGGCTATAAGGTTGGGATAATTTCAAACGACGTAGTATCACGTGAAGACGCAGACCGTATGAGAAGAAATCTGGCAACTGAGAAGGGACTTATGGCAGAAGATCTTGTTATAGGTCTAGCGACTGGAGGATGTCCACATACGGCTGTGCGCGAGGATCCGTCTATGAATATTTCAGTAGTAGAAGAAATGGAGTCCAAACATGATTACCTTGATCTAATTATAATTGAAAGCGGAGGAGACAATATCACGACTACGTTTAGTCCTGCTTTGGCAGATTATTTTATTTATATTATAGATGTTTCTGGAGGCGACAAATACCCTAGAAAACGTGGGCTCGGAATAGAGACTTGTGATCTTTTGGTCATAAACAAGATAGATATTGCTCCTTCAGTAGGAGCTGACCTGACAGTGATGGATAGGGATGCCAAGACCGTTCGTGGAAACAAACCTTATGTATTTGTTAACTCAAGGACAGGTCAGGGAGTAAATGAAGTAGCCGAGAATATCATAAGGGATGTTCTTTTCGAGGAGACTCCAAAAGCCTTAGTGAAACATTAGGTTACGTGGATGAGCGAGATTCAATACTATACTCCTGGTGACATACCACCAGAGGTACTTGCATATGACCAAAAACTCGATCAACTAGGAATTGGAAAAGCTGGTAAGATCGGAGCACTAGTATTAAGATTGGAAAATGATGTGCAAAGGAACAAGACTATAATCACCGACCAGTATTCCCGAGTGCCCCTTTTTACACAACGAGCACTATACCTGGAGGAATCTCTGCCCTCAATGGCCTATGTATTTATTATTTCACCGTCTGGAGGGATATTACAGGGCGATAGATATAGAATGGATATTACGGTTACGAATAATGCTTGTGCCCACATAACCACACAAGGGGCTACCAGAATATACAGAATGGAAAAAAATTTCGCAACGCAGATGGTGAATGTATCGGTCGACGAAGGTTGTTATTTTGAATTTATCCCCGATCAAATTATTCCGTACCGGGATTCAAGGTTCTACCAAACTCTTAATTTCAAAGTACATGAAAATGCAACATCAGTATATTCTGAGATGGTTGTTCCAGGAAGAGTTGCAAGTGGGGAGTCCTTTAAATATGATATTTGCTATCTAAAGGCAGTAGCACGAGATTATTTGGATAATCTGCGTTTTATCGATATAGCCATATTGGAACCAAAAAAAAGAAATTTGAGTAGTATGGGAATTTTGGGCAATTATACTGTTGTCGGTAGCGTATATGTGCTCGCGCAGCGAAGATATGTACGAGTCCTTAATGATGAGATAAATATTAGGTTAAAGGGCTCTGATTCTATTGTTGGAGGATCTTCAATCCTTCCAGGATCTTCGGGAATAGTTGTGCGAATGCTTGGATATTTAGCGGGTGATATTAGAAATGCGACATTTGAAGTTCTAAAAATAGTTCGAAAACATGTGCTGAATGCAAATTTTAGCGGCTTAAGGAAAGGTTGACCGAGTCTAATATAATATTTAGCACATTGCTATCCTAGTAGCGAATAACTTGAGCAATTGTTTACGTATTTTTCAACGCCTTTTCGTGATCCAGAACTCAATTACTCTCACGCTGTGAGAAGTTTCAATCTTATGAACATTCGCAGTGGATAGCGCGTCGAACACTTGACCGCATCGTTCACACCATGCAGTAACATTTTTGCTATGTTTATCGAAGGCGTTCATCTAATTTATTGTGTCTACCATGAAATATAATGTTTCAGATGGATTTAGGCGGCCTTTATCAGTTGGCATTTTATAGATAGAGTCTACTGATAGATTTCAGCAATACATTTTTGTCGATGGCGCATGGTAATAACTCGACTTCCTGTCAAATGCTCTAAGGTCTGCAGTGTATCATTCCATTTAGCAACACAAGGCAGTGAAAAACGACGATGCGGAACATCTAGCTAAACCAAGTTGTGCAGATATGTACGAAGGCGTTATGAGCTGGTCTATAATAGATATAAATTCAATAGACTATCCATAAAGTAACTACCCTTTATGGATAGATACTAGATCTTTGGCAATTGCATGATTGTAGAGAGTACTCGAATCTAGCAGAAAAGGGATTAAGTCTTATTGGCGGATCTGGAGGTATTTGTTAGGGAATTTATGTGATTTGCTAGATTTGTATTATTATTAGGTTGAGGATTTGAACCGCCACTAATTGGATTAGGCACATAGTCGTGATTTACTTTGTAAACCAAAACAGCAAAGACGAGACCAGGGGTATTGGTTCTGAAACTAGGTGATGCATATACTAACGAAAAAGGCTGGTTCTTTGTTTCGTTCTGAGGATATTTTATGTTTTCAGTATATAACGCAAAGCTTCCAGGAGTGTAAGTTGGCTGTAAGACTTGCCGTCCGTTTTGAGATGAGGCGTAGAATTGCGGGGTAAATGGGATCATCTTACCCAACAATGTGGAATTCCAAAATGTGGAAGTAGGGGTAACTCCGTCCTGTTCTAGATAGGTGCTTTCGTTAAAGCCACCGATTCTAATAAACCATTGTTTCTTGCTCTCGTCTCCACCGTTTCCCAAAGCATAGATAGAGCTACCGTTTCCAGCTGCAAACCGTTGTGCAACGATATAGACCAAAACGTAGTCGGCTTTAAGATCTCTGGCCACTTTGGCGCCAATGTCAGGTTTGTCCATAAACATTTTAGCTATAGTCGCAATACGTGTTTGATTGATGGTAGCGTTATCCGCAATACTTGTCCTATTTGCCAATGTAGTAATCCAGTATCCATAGTCCCACCATGATGCAATAACAGAGCGCTTTGGGGTGTGCGTTGACATCCAAGCCAGAGTATCCAACCAGTCGTTCGTTTGAAACTTGTATCCAGTTCCACCATTGGCAATCGAAGGTGGAATGTCTGCAAGACTTAACCAGCCAGAATTCTGAGGGTATACCATGGGGATGGTTAGTAAGAAAATAATGAGTACTGTGTAACCAATGAGAATAATGCGATTCTTAGACGGCTGCTCCGTTGACCGCTCAGAAAATTTCCTACCTTTTGACATCTTTGCGAGCTTTACCTGTCTTGAACTGGCTGAAGAACTGCTCTTACTCATAAAGCTGCGAGTTATCTCATAAAGTCCCAATCCAGCTAGTACGATTATACCAATTGATGCAAATACCAAAAGTCTCGCAAACGTAGCACTTACGTAGATAGCAGTTATGCCAATTATCAAGGCAAATATTGAGGATGGAGTCCGATATCTAAACGCCACCCAGATCCCTATCCCGGCAAACATTAACAATATCGAATAATTTGTAAAGTAGTCTACCAAGGTGGGCGTAAAGTGCTCAGCGACCGAGGCTGTGAGAGGGTTTTGAGATGACAAAAAGGGATTTATTGCATTTAGATACCTAAAAGATGCCGGATGGTAAGCACCTGCTATTACCACTCCTAACCCTACAACTACAAATCCACCGAGCAAAAAAAGTAAATTCCGGGTTTCATTGCGTTCGCTACTTATCCTTTTTAGGATCTCAGCGCCAATCATAAAAATTGTACCTCCAATTAATGCGATACCGGGAAGGCCTAGTATGAACGAGATTCCTGGTCTTGGAAATGCGCCCGCGCTAACTATCGAAAATAGTGTAAAGGCTATTACCACATAGGTAGATACTCTAGTATTTCTTTGGAAGAACGGAAGCGCAATGAAAAATAATGAGATTGGTATACTAAAATACTGAACACCTCCCCAGGAAGCGTTTCCGAGTCCTAGAAGCAAGCCTCCTAAAACTGCTTTTGGAATCGCATATTTTAATGGCTTGTGCTTGATTGCAGATATCAAGAGGTACACCGCGAGCAGACCAAAGAATAAGCCCAGCGGTTCCGACTTGAACCAGCCAAGATTTCCCCTTTGAATGATAGCTGGCGTAAAGGCGAACAATAACGCTGAGAACATGCCTGCAGTAGTACCACCAAGTGTCCTTACAAGAGCAAAAATTACTATTGTAGTCAATGATCCAAGAATGACGGGCAATAAAATAGTAAAATCTAATAAGGAACTTCCAGCGCCAAAGATCTCGTATAAGTAGGCAGAAACAATATGGAGCCCGGATTGAGAGGTCTTGGGAACATCTCTGCCTTCAGGATACCATGACATCATGTCCTGCCATTTCCAATA
>JBQCDO010000302.1:0-4449 GCA_051961195.1 Nitrososphaeraceae archaeon
ATTAGAAGTTTACGTACAGATGCTGATAGATGCGAAGAGTTTCATGATATGGGCACAAACGACTTTTTGATTGGTGTTATGGAAAAATATGAAAAGATGGCATGGATGTTACGTGTTCACTTGGACATGGTATAATATAATACATGCATATTATTAAAAATAACTTCAGATCTTTTATTATTTGAGGTTATAATTCGAGTCGTTCATATTAAAGTGTCTGCGAGCATATATTGCATAATATACTTGATATCATAGATTCTTCCATAAGAAACACAGTTGCATTATTCGATTAGAACTACATGCACTTAAAATTGCTATAAAATTAGTGACGGTATATTTTTCTCATCATTTATTGGACTAGTGCATCAAATGAGGTAAAGTATTAGAAATCACTGCTGATATTTGTTGTGATCTTCTAACTCCTTGCGAATTGTACGATGTACCACCTTCATCACACTCGAAGGCCTCTGCTATTGACATCAACTGGCTAAATCACGTCATTATATTTATGAATTCTATACACTTATAGAATAAAAACCTCAATATTGTACTGAATGAACATTTTTTACAAACTATGTCAATTTGTTGATGAAATGCATAGTTAGTTATGCATGTTGAACTATCGGAATAATAATAATTTGGGCTTGTAACGAAGTAGTCTTGTATAGCGATGTCATTTAGCTGCGCTCGCCAATCATAATTCGGAACTGAAACATTTCTTGCACCTCATGATAACCCTTAACTGATTCCTGCATGTCAGTCTTCTCTTTTGCGTTTGATTTCCTTTTCATCTGCTATATGCTCCACTTCAGCATTCTCATGGGTTTCGGCTTCTGCTTCTTCAGTCTGAATTGGTATATTATCCTTCTCATTATACTTGGCAACACGTTCGGCTTTTTTCATCCTGTCGTCTGATTGTGATTTGTCCTCAATATTTGTCAATTTACTTGTTGGTATATGGTCATTATCATAGAAAACAATTTCACAATCGTCGATATCGAGGACATATTTGGAATTAGAGATTCTTTTACGGCTTATATGACTTAACCAAGAACATAATTATTTACTATATATTTCGGTCTGCTACTCAATCCCAACTAATTACCATTAATTAGATTCAAACTTCAAATGGTCGATCTACCGGCAAGAAAATGTTGATGAGATGCTTTAGCGTTCAAGGAGGTCTTAGGGAATGAATTACATATTCGCAGTCTACGCGCATTAATTTCTTACAAACGAGGCATCATTGCACCTCATTGGAACTGTTACAGCACCACATTTTATTTATTATTGTGAATTATGAATTATTTGCCAAAAAATAGGGATATCAACCATCTGCTTGATGAGATTGAAAGTTTTCGTGCTGGCCATTTGACACGAAGGCGATATACAGGTTATGTTGCTTAATATCTAAGGCATTCAATAGTTTTAAATCTAGGTTAATTAGAATTCGTCATATTTATAAAACTTCGTTATTATTAGTATATTAATCTAAATATGGTATATGCAGCATGACATATAACTTCAAGATCGATGTCGCAAGGGAGATTGTGTGATAATCAAATCTTATTAAATAAGAGTGAAAAGTTATTCTTTGAAAAATAAATACTTGAGATATGTTCTAAAGCGAAGGCCAGTTCAAATTATCGCCTAATTCTCAATTCTTAACTTATACCGTAGGAGAGCAAACTTCTCCATGATCATCTGAGAGGTGGACGTCTACCGAATATAATTGTCATACCGGGCCTGCCAACTCGATAGTCAATTTGAGAGACCTCTTCTATAGTCATTGGTACTTCGGATAGCTGATGGCCACAAAGAGGACAATTTTCGATTTTGCCTTTTACATTAAAACAGGAGCACGACCATCTACAATGATCGCATAATTCCAATAAGCAATGTGGAAAGCTTTCTCCACTAATTCTTCTTTGCTTCTGATGAATATCTTCATACGGGATAATCAAGCTCTCTGGAGACTCCTCTCCTTCCGTTACATCATACCATGCATCCTTAGCATTTGCCTTTCTCATTCCACTCATTATATATAATCGCAACCCAGCATATAATTATTACAATATTCCCACTTCGCTCAAGCTATATAATTATAGATGATTACTTATTTTTTATCAGAAAATTAGATATAATTGAACAGAACCGGTAATAACGATGGTTATTTACTATAATTACGCTATTGCGTGTACACTTTAAACTCCCCGATGATATTAAGGGCAAAATCCAGATGAATTGACCCAAAAATGGGATTTCACGACAGGAGTAGATAGATCTAAATTTATCTTAGAAGATGGGAATACGAACATGTCTTACTATAACTACGCTATGAGTTGTTATTTATTTGCTCTTAGGTTATGTCTAGATAAATCCATATTTAATAAAATAATAAGTATTAGATTTCCTTGTTCTCTGAAGTTTAATTCACTTGGAATGATTAATATTGCATAACCGTAACGAGTACGAACCTAGGCGAGAGAATGAATACTAGTAATAATGAGTCAAATAATGGGTCCATAATTTCTAATGCAGCCAAAGCTCATTCAAAACAAATTGAAGTAAACCAAAAAGCAAATTTGAAGAAAAAAGAAACCATATTCATTTTGTGTGACTCGTGTATTTGGTGTGCCACTTTTTTTGGAAAACATATGCTGCCTGCCGAGAATAGATGCCCGTGTTGTTTGCAGACTGAACTTTCAAGTTTTCCAATTTTACCTAACGAATCCTTTACCTTTACGTACAATGAAAAACGAGGCATAGAATTAAAATTCCATCCTAGGAAGAAAGCCCCGGTATAATTCGTTATAATTTATCTCACTCACATATACTTAGGATTGGAAAGTATTCTGCTAGGAGAGACTACTTTCTATGATTTACTTATTTAAGATAAAAGATTCAGTAGTTACCAAAATTGATATGTCACAATTATTATATCTACGTTTTTTACTAGAGGTACATTACAACTAAAAAATTTGTAAAACAATTTTGGAATTTATAACTAAACTAGAAGAATATATTATTGAACCAACTGGATCACAATTAGGAATTTCAAAATTTGAAATAAAAATACCTGAATCAAGATACAAATAAGCGATACTGCATCGAGTGATTAGATGTAATGTTTTAATTCAATACTAGAAGTTATATTATAAAAGGGCTAATATATAGGAAGAAAGACGAGATGGCCAACCAACTTATCAATCTCAATAAAATATGACAATATTATTCATTATACAACGAGCTCGCCTTATGGTTCTCATTATAACATAGTGTATCGTGATCTAAAAACACTAAGAAATGTGTATCCATAACTCATAAGATAGTATCTTGAATTAAATAACGATACAGTTTTTTCTGCCATTTATGATTCGATAGTAGAAGCCAGAAAACTACTGTCAAAAATAAAATTGAAGTTAAAAAGTACCAAAATAGAGGAATCGCTAATAATATTCAATGCGGGTAGAGCGTACTTCTGGTCGTCCATGGATATCATTTCATTTATCGATTCATTGAGCAAACTTGTGACAGAAACTGGTAAAAATGGTCTTTCAATATTTACAGATATCGGCCATCCTTTTACTACCACAAACTAGATCACCTAAAAACGTACGAATCTTCATTATTTCCATTCTTCAAAACTAGAACTAACGCTAGGCATTTTGTGTTTGTAATGGATTGGATTTGGCATACTTCTAAAAAATTGAAAAAGTCACTGAAAGATCATGCTAATGAGCTAATTGTGAATATTGAATAATAACTTGATTGGGGTCAACACAAACACAATTAATAACGAAGATAGTATAGAGAATTCCAATTATTCTTAGTCATATGAATGCTGCATATCTTATAAACAAGCTTTTCGAGATTTTTAAGAACAGTTTGCATGGTCTATTCTACGATTCAAATTTGTTACATTGCTATGCTAGAGAATATTTAATTGGTTTATTCAAAATATAGCTTTTCTTTGAATTCAATATCCTTTTCAAGAGATACGGTTTGTTCTTCCTTTTCTGTTTTAAGTACAGTCATTAATTCCGACTCGAGAATATGTGGGATTTTGCAAATCTTATTTTCTACTATCTCTCTCATCTGAATTAGATTTTTAGCGCGAATCTTTAATAATAAATCAAATTTACCATGCATTTCATGCATTTCCAAGACCTCCTCGATTTTTAATAGGTCTGATATAATTTGGTCGGCAGAACCAGGAGAAATATTTATTCCCATAAACGCCATATGATCATATCCTAGAAGGTTATTATCTACAGAGATAGTAAATTTGTTGATAATGCCCGCTTCAATCATTCTTCTAACCCTCTGGTGCACGGTTGCATCTGAAACACCAATTCGTTTTGCTACATCAACAAACGGTGTTGAGGAATCCTTTTTTAAAATATTGATAATTTTAAGATTGATCTCATTGATCTGAGAAGTATCATC
>JBQCDO010000303.1:0-16671 GCA_051961195.1 Nitrososphaeraceae archaeon
ATTAGAAGTTTACGTACAGATGCTGATAGATGCGAAGAGTTTCATGATATGGGCACAAACGACTTTTTGATTGGTGTTATGGAAAAATATGAAAAGATGGCATGGATGTTACGTGTTCACTTGGACAGAGACAGGGTATAATAGCATAATTCTATACACAAATTTATCTTCCAACCTTTTTATTATTTAGAACTTGACCTATCTATCTACATCTTGTATGTAATTCATCAAATTCATCAAGAGCTACGTCTATCCCAAAATAAACTTTTAAGATGAGGTATTTGTACTATTACATATGACTATATTATTTTTACAACTGTCTTTAATAATATAGTTATTATTCTTTAATATGACTAAAGGTCTTAATTTTCAAAGTTTAGCATACTCTACTACCTATGCTAATCATATCTAATATTGTAAAGGATGTCGGTAATTAGGACATGCGACTACAGGAATATAACGACAAGAGAAATTTTGGAAAAACACCTGAACCACATGGTAGAACTAATAAATTTGCTAAAGATGATTCTAGTCGTTTAAAGTTTGTCGTACAAAAACATCAAGCTACAAGGCTACATTATGACTTTAGACTAGAAACAGAGGATGGTGTATTAAAGTCATGGGCTGTGCCAAAGGGAATTTCTTTAGATCCTAAAGTGAAAAGACTTGCAGTATTAACAGAGGATCATCCTTTAGACTACTTAAACTTTGAAGGAGTAATACCTGAAGGAAATTATGGTGCTGGTTCAGTAATAGTATGGGATACCGGCTACTATGTTGCAGAAGATCCAAAACAAACGCTTTCTCAACAATTTATTAGTGGTAAGATCGCATTTAGTTTATTCGGAAAAAAATTAACCGGTAAATACTTCTTAGTAAAGACTACAAGAGAAAATCAATGGTTGCTGATAAAAGGTGCTGACGAATTTGTATCTACTACTGAAGATTTGACTATTAGTAGACCAGAGTCGGTTCTGACCAATAGGACAAATGAAGATTTGAAGGCATATAATAAAGGAAGTACAAGGTCAACGCACATCGCTTTTCAAACATTCCAAAATACTGGAAAGCAAACAATTAATCAAGATAATAATAATAAAAGTACAAGTAGAAGTAAAGAAACAGCTGTAACACGACGAAAATTATCGACAGCAATAGATTCTGAATTCCCAACCAGTATAAAGCCGATGTTAGCTACACCAGTCGACAAAGCGTTTGATAGTAAGGAATGGGTTTTCGAAATCAAGTGGGATGGAGTTCGCGCAATTCTGTTTCATAATAAAAGTAACATGAAAATGCCATTTCTAGAATTGTCGTCTAGAGCTGGAAATTCTATTACACACAGATATCCAGAGATCTTGGAATCAATCGGCACTATAACATGTAATAGGTCCGTCGTTTTAGATGGTGAAATTGTAGTATTAAATAAACAAGGTTATCCAGATTTTCAAAGCCATCAAAGAAGAATGAATGTTGAAAATTACGGTGATATAAGTACTCTATCTCATCAAATACCCGCAACATATTATTTATTTGATATACTCTATCTTGATGGTAAATCCCTACAGAACCTAGATTTCGTAGATAGAAGAAAAGTTCTATCAAGCGTTATTCAGACAAACTATACAATAAAACTCTCAGAATTCTTTGAAGAAAACGGAATCTCCTTATACAATAAAATTAAAAGTATAGGTCTTGAGGGTATTATTGCAAAGAAGAAGAATAGTAAATATTCTCAAGGGACAAGATCAAGAGATTGGCTAAAAATAAAAGATGTAAAAACTCAAGATTGTGTAGTAATAGGATATACTAAAGGAGATGGAAATAGAAAGAATTATTTTGGATCACTACTGCTCTCTGCATATAATACTCTAACACATCAACAAAGATTTGTAGGTCACACTGGAAGTGGATTTAATTTCGAACAACTTGATAATATTTATACCAAGCTAAAAGAAATGATCACAGATAAATGTCCAATCAAATATGTACCATATACAAATCGAGACCCAATCTGGATAAGACCTGAGCTTGTAGCGGAAATAAAGTATACCGGATGGACAAACGATAGGATTATGAGAGCACCTATTTTCATTAGATTTAGAGAAGATAAAAAACCTGAAGAATGCATAATAGAAGATGAAAGGCATGTAGAAGAAGTTGTTGTTACTAATGCCGATGTTCAGTCGGGAGAGGCATTCAAGCAAAAGATGACAGTAAGACTAACTAATAATGATGAACAAAAAAAAGACACGAACTTGTCATCACATTCCTTATCCTCAACATCTTCATCATCATACAGTGGGTTCTCCAACCTTGGGAAAGTATTCTGGCCAAAAACTAAAGAGCATTCGGAATTAACAAAGGGAAATTTAATTGAATACTATGATAAGGTCAGCAGATATATTCTTCCACACCTTAAGAATAGGCCTCTTTCATTAAGCAGATATCCTGATGGCATTGAAGGTAAACACTTCTATCATAAGAATTGGGATAAGGAAAAACCCATATATGTGCAGACAATAAAAATATATTCAAAGTCTGCCAATAATACCGTAAATTATCTAATTTGTAATAATAAAGATACGTTACTATGGATAGCTAATTTAGGATGTATTGAAATGCACCCATGGTATAGTAGAGTGAACGATTTTGATGCTTGCATCAAAGGAATAAATCAAAAGGAAATGCCAGTAGTTGACGAAAAAAAGTGTGGATTAGGATTCACAGACTTTATCGTCTTTGATCTAGATCCATACATATATTCAGGATTTGAACAAGAAGAAAATGGAGCTGCTGCAATAGAACCAGAATACAGTATTAAAGGCTTCAAAGCAGCCGTGGATATAGCATTTCATATGAAAGATCTTTTTGATCAGTTAAAGATCAGAAGCTACGTAAAAACGTCCGGGAAAACTGGCCTACACATCTACGTGCCAATTGAACCATCTACCTATACTTATAGCCAGACCAAACAGTTTGCTAAGATCATCGGAACATTACTCCTCAAAAGATATCCTGACAAAATTACAATGCAGTGGGATACTGCACAGAGAAAAGGAAAAGTTTTCTTTGATTATAATCAGAATTCAAAAGGAAAAACAATAGCCTCTGTGTTTTCTGCCAGGCCTACTACTTTAGCAACCATATCTATGCCTGTAAGATGGGATAAGCTAAATGACGTTTACCCTACTGATTTTACTATACTCAATGCTCCTGAAATTATAAACAAGTCTACAAATATAGACACTTGGAAAGATATATTGAATAATGGACAAGATATAATTAAAATATTGCAGGACCTAGACTTGGGTTAAGTTAACGTCTTGTTGCTGTAATTCACCATATCATACTGGTTCCAACTTACCATCCTTTCTATTTCAAATGCAGTCAACAAGTATTCCTTAAGACTGGACTGTAACTGACCCAATCTCCTACTATATTTGTACTGCTCGCACATTTTATTTGGATTCTCTTTTATCGTGTCTCGCGGATTGTTGCAAACTAGCTTTCAAAGCTGCAACTAGATCTTTGGTTTCAGCTATTGGTTCTGTTTCTTTCATAGTAAAGCTTTTGCCCTTTGACTCGGCCTCAATTAACTTTTTCAGTTCTGTTGCATAGGAATCGGAATATCGAGAAATATCAAACTGTTCTGTACTAAGATTTTGGACTAGAAGTTGCCCTAGCTCCAATTCTTTATTATCGATTTTGGCTGGAGTTGCTTCGGAGATCTCCTTTATATCTTCTACAGGTCTTATCTCGTCCATATGACGAAGTATGTGCATAACAATACCTCTTTGGTATGCTCTTAAAGCTACAAGATGTTCTTTGTTTTCTCTTAGAGTAACTTTACCTATGCATATCTTGTTATTTTCCTTTAATACTCTTACTAGCAAGCTATATGCTTTGTCTAATATTGTACTAGTACCTTTCTTGACATCAGGTGCTACGTAATAGCTTTTTTCTACAAATAACGGATCAAATTCGCCTATATTTATGAATTCTTTTACATCAATCGTTCTTGTTGTTTTTAGCTTTATCTTGTCTAAATTTTCCTTTTCTATTATAATATATTTATCCTTTATTATTTCATAACCCTTCTTTATTTCTGCGTAAGAGAACTCCTTTTCGTCTATAGGACACCATCTCTTGTACTGAATTTTGTGACCATTTGGACATAATTGATTGAAAGAAAACTCTTTATCATAAGTTGCATTATATAATCTTACTGGGATACTTACTAGTCCAAAACTTATACTTCCTTTCCATAGTGATCTTGGTGTTGAGGATTTGTTCTTCATTCCTTCTTTCTGTTTGGCAGACAAATATTATTGCCTCATTTTGTTACTGAGGCGTGTATACCGAGTACCAATACCATATGCCAATATGAATAAGCCTATGAATATGAGAATTTCGAATATTAGCTGAGCTTGAGCTGGTGGGACACCATTAACTGTATTCGGTAGACCTGTTTGTGGATTCACATTATTTTTGACAACCCCCGTTACATTAATGGAACCAAAGTAAAGAGTACCAGATATCCCGATGACTAGAATGACTGCACCTATGGCAACAGCTATTCTCCATCTTTTCTGAGAATGCAAGATACCACCTATTAAATTGCCTTTATTAGCTTTATCAGCCATAATCTTGTATTACACTACATTATACTTTTAAGTTACAAGGGTATTTTCTCCGTTGCTAATATCGATTTTGAGATATTAATTTTTTAATAGATTTTGTATATATCCAGCATTTATGAGATGGATATAAAAATCAACATAGGAAATAGCAATATATCTAATGTATTAATTTACTTTAACGAGAAATGAATTGATTTCTCAATAAATACTATTTATGAAGTGCAGTTTTTCACTGGGTAATTAAAGATAACAGAAGCAATGCATAATAAATAAACCGTCTATAAAGGCACCACTAGTGATTTACGAAATATGCTACCTTTATTTGCTGGCTACTTAAGCAGGACAGGCTGTGCATCAATACGCACACGAAATAAAGTGTACGGTTTGTTACGTAGATCTCGTCCCATATTGAACTTGGCCTGTCGATGCAATTGGTTGGCTGTCACATAAAGGTAACCGTCAGTAGCAAGCGATAATGTATCGGGCCATAATAGTCGTGAATCGTGTACTACTGTCTCCCATATGCCAGCTCGAGTTCTACGCATAATAGCATTATGCTCGTAATTGGTCGAGTAGATGTTTCCTGACGCATCTGATTCCAGCCCATCAGAAGCGCCTCCTTTGTCCCCCTCATCAATTATAGTTGTAGCGACCGCTTTATCATCAAGTGAGCGGTCCACTAAGGCATTCGTGTCAACGCTGTACAGTCTTCTGCTACTTAGTGGACAGTAATACAAACGGGATCCATCAGAACTTATAGCAATACCATCTGAACCCATACTTGCACCTAGTTTTACAGATCCGTCTGGTTGATGCTCTAATAATGGCCTGCCCTCAACCATTGGAAGGAAGGTTTTCAAATCTTCTGGCTTGGTTGAAGGGTGATCATGAAGCCGGCGCCAGCTAGTGCTTGTGGCCAGGTCGACAACAATAATTCCATTAGGCCCATTTTGGGCAGAATCGGTGATATATGCGGTGCCTTCTTCGCCACGTCGTAAATCAAAGCGTACATCATTAAGATAAGTAGTGGGGAGAGCAATGTATTCTGGGAAGAGAATCTTTTTAACGACCTTATTCGTACTGAGATCAACGCAGACTAATTTAGGCCCTCCACATTTGGTTGGCTGGAACATTGGACTACCGGTATCAAGAATCCATAGGCGATCTGCAGAATCAACTACAACGGACTGAACAGATACAAAGGCAGACGCCTGATCATCAGGATTGGTTTGATTCATAGCTTGGTCTGGATATGCAATTGCCTTATTGTCACGGATTTCACAAACTGTAAAAGCGACATCATCACCCCATTTTGGAAAGTTTACAAAAATACGTCCAGAGTGTGAAACAGCCACACCAGTAGGCATCGCATCATTAAAAAGAAAAACTGGCTCCAATTCGCCTAGTGCTTCCTCTACAGGTAACCTGTCCTTAGCTTGCTCGAGACCCATTGATGATTCTTTTTTTGATGACATTAAAAATATATCATCCTATTTCCTTGTTCTGGTACGATGAAATATTGTAGTTAACAATGACCGTATCTCCACTATTCATGTTTTAGCTATATGTATTTAGGGTATTCAAATGCTGCTGGTTGACTGCCTGGAAACTCGTAATATTAATTTCAACATGCAATATGATCTCTTTTTTATATAATGATGAATTATTCTGATTTAACATGAATTTCTCACTTGTACAGTGTTTCAACATAGAATTTTTCTGTAACATATCATTTATAACAATTGCATATACGTTCACAAGAGATTTAGATTAATCAATTGTAAACTGATTTAATTTAATTTAATTTTTTCAATATCATCTAATTCCACGAAGATGATGGTAATATTTACCTGTTTACTATAATTACCAATGATAATATTAATAATTCGGCTCATATTGATAGATAACTGATCCTAATAATCGATGATGATTTTGATATTGTACTACTAATTAGGACAAGTATTGAGAAACTTGGTCTTTCTGTAATTTCTTTTATCGATCACTAGAAGCCTTGAAGGGGTTAGTTTACACTATCTTGATTACAATCTTGTGATATCTGATA
This sequence comes from Nitrososphaeraceae archaeon, assembly GCA_051961195.1. Taxonomy (GTDB): domain Archaea; phylum Thermoproteota; class Nitrososphaeria; order Nitrososphaerales; family Nitrososphaeraceae; genus JARBAU01. The sequence continues at coordinate 6,706 of JBQCDO010000303.1, forward strand.
TCAGAATGCTTAATATGAATGACTATAAGTTTGTTCAGGAACTGAAAAGATAAAACCTTATGTGAAGATTTGCTTATTAGTGCGTTTGATTATAGCGATTGTATTTTAAGGGCCTTTTTCACATCATAAATAGAGTGGTTTATTGAAAAGCCTATCTCTAAACCGAACTGGGTAGAATGGTACTTATACTAATCGCACCAATATTTCATGTCCTAACTAACCTGGAATCAATTTTGTACATACTTCTCCTATGAATCGTGCAGTACAGGAAGTAGTATGTGACAGAGGATACGATAGTAGGAAATGCAGAAATCACAAGTTTGCTATTCAGTTAGCAACGGAGATGCAACTTGTGGCCAAGGCTTGTCTTATTTATGCAATGGTCAAAAAAGATTCTAGTTGCTAGCGAACAGATATACCAATGATCAAAACAATATTTATCTTACATAACCCAAAAGACTGATATTAAGATTGATATTATTTCGTACTTCCTGCCAGAATATTTCTGAAATCAATCTCGTGTTATCTGTCTTTAAATGAGGGTCTAGGAAAAGTAATTTTTATTGGATATCTAAATGCAGAGTGGATTATGACTAATTCACCTTTATTTAATCTTACAATATTCATTTTTGTACTTTCGTCTATCATGCTATAGAGAGCAGTAGATAGTTCAGATAAACCCATCTTTGCAATTATGTGCATTCCTGTACTTTCGTGTAAACTAGGATCTACTGTACTTTTGAACTGCTGAGCAGAAAATAAAATTGTACCTCTTGATCTACCAGCAATCACGGTCTTCACAATCTGTTCTCCAACCGGTTTCATTTTACCTGTTGGTTTAGAAATAGGCAAAAATCTATTTATTTCGTCTATGAAAACCAATACATACCTTGGCTTCTTTTTCTGATTTACTTCCTTGGCTGTACTCCTATCACCTTTGCTTGTAATGATAATTTCATTTGACGAATACATCTCATCAATACTTTTCATAACATCTCCTATGACAAATGATTGTTCCTCTACCGTAGAAAGCATGGCTATATCTACAACGAAAATATCGTGTGAATTTATTTGTCTGATTTCATTCCCTAAATATTTACTAGTTACCTTTTTGTCAATGAATAAAGAAGATCTTCTAAAACGTTGTATGTGTCCTTGGAAATGTAATAATGATGATTTATGTGTAATTATTTCCTCAGGATAGTCCCTAAAGTTAAATAGGTCGGTCCAGGTTTTGATGTATACATCATTATCCTTCTTTATGCTAGAAGATTTCTTAATTGGCCAGAATTCATAAATATAGTTTATGATCGAAGACAGATTATAGCGTGGATCATATATTTCTGAAAAGAGTAATTCTAATCTATCATATACATCGTTTAATTCATAAGAATAAGTCTTGGAATTCGATGGAATATGCATTGAATTAGGTCTTCCATCTTTTCCTCGTGGAAGAAAATAGGTCACATTGTCAAACGGGGTTAAATCCAGATTAAGCATATGAAAGTACTTTTCTTTTGTCAGTCTTTTTTCTTCATCTTGTATTTCATCTATTTGCAGTAGATCCTTTTCTTTAGTGTTGAAAATTATTATTGCAAATTCTTGCTCATATTCTTTAAATTTTTGATGTATTGATTGCAGTAAAAAAAGCAGATAAGAAGTTTTTGCATTTCCTGAGATCCCTGCTGCATTTACATGGGCAGTATCAGGACCTACCAAATATGTAACGTCCAAAGAAACTGGAACCTGCTGCCCATTGCTCATTTCTATTATTCCGGCAGGGATAGGAAAAATCATTTCTGGTACTCCAAGGGCAAAAGTAACCTCTTCTGTTGTAGAAAATCTAACCGACCTTCCTAATCCAACAGGCATTCCTGTAGTAGACATACGACTTACAAGCCCTTCGTCCTTGTACTCGGAATTAGCAATAACCACAACCTTTACAACATTTATTCCATATTGAAAATCATAATCGCTGGTAGTTGACTTATTGCCATGTGCCTCATTGGTTACATGATTTAGGAAATTTCTTGATTTGTCAGTTTTATCAAATGAGGCAATATGACCTTGATCGCTTGCAATTGTTTGTATATCTTGAATTATTCCAATGGTTTTAGTATCCTGTCTCAAATAGTCTATTGTAACAAAGTCAAATGGCCTTACGAATACGCCCGGTTTGAGGGCAAACCAGAATGAATCAATAGTATTGAGATGTCTATTAGAAGCAAACGTTATCCCAATTTCTTTTATATCATCATCATTATTCGATTTCGAAAAATTTAAACTACTTGTATTAATAAAACGATTCTCGGTAGTACCATAATTGGTAGCAATATCAATACCATTATTGGTATTGTTAGAATTATCTTGATGATCTTTATCTGCTTGATTATTCATATAAAACTCATTATTTAGTAGCATGTACATCATTCTTCATAAATCTTGTATGGTGACAGTACATGCCGAAATATATGTGGGTGGCGAATATAGGTAGACTGTTATGTCACTTTAAGTACAAACATTCAGTCATTTGGGTCAGTTATATCAATAATTCGATATTTATTACGCTAATAGCAATTAAATGAACAGATTATAATGGAAGTCTAAAAGATTTCAATACCTATAATTCTGATCACATAGATACTTACTTAAATTGTGTGATATATTAATAACTTATGAGAATTGTTCAAATATCCGATCTTCATATTGGAGGCTTATTCAAACAGGACATCTTTGATATTCTAGTTGACGAAATAAATAACGAGCTTCAGCCTGATGTAATTATTGTATCTGGAGATTTAACTGATGATGGTCTGATCTTTCAGTTTGAACAAGCAAGAAGAGAAATTCAAAAATTCAAGTGTTCTAATCTTATAGTATTTCCAGGCAATCATGATTATAGACACACAGGCTATCTGCTTTTTGAGAAATATTTTCCTAAAGCAATCTCTTCTAATCAAGTCCATGAATTTGACGACAGGAAAAATAAAGACACCAAAGTTATATTAACCACAGTCGGTACCGCGGTACCAGATAAGGATGAAGGTGAAGTAGGATACAGACAGAATTTATGGCTAAACGATAATTTGGCTAGATATAATAACAGATTTCAAAATAACTGCCAAAGGATAACCAAAATAGTAGCTATGCATCATCATCTAATTTCTATACCAGATACTGGTTACACAAATGTTGTAGGAATTTCTGATGCTGGAGATGTTTTGAGAACCTGTCTGGAAAACGAAGTTGATTTAGTTATTTGTGGCCATAAACATAGACCATGGATCTGGAATTTAGGTAATATGAGGATTGTATATGCTGGAACAGCCTGTTCCTGGAGATATAGAGGCATATTCAAAGATACATACAATATTATAGATATCAATAAAAATAATAAAATTAACATTGAAATGAAAGTGGTAGGAGAAAAAAGCATACCATTATCTGAAGTAGTTAGAAGATATGAACCAGAGGCTAAAATCACTAACCTCTCGAGAATTATCACATCAACGGGATGATTAGTATTTCTTCTAAATCGCAATATTAACTAGCATACAAAAGAGATGATTTTAAATGTTCTCAGATTAAGAATTAGAAGAATATAGAATTTTATTTCAGGCTCTATGTCATCAATAGCTGGTTGATCTACTTTAACGGTCAATTGAAAAACTAGTACTATTCAGTACAAGCAAAGTATTGTGACATCACATCCTCATACATTTTCAGAATTCGTTTATCATACAATCATAGCTATGAAGTTTGACGTCTTCCGGTCAAATTCAGAATATTAACTGACATTTCTAAATGACCGGTCAACCCTAGAAATAGGCAAAGATATTGGACTAATTTATAAGAATAGATATTCTCTTTGATTTGAAGTATCACTAATATTTTATAATTTATGTAGACTAATTTATTGATAAGGTATGACTCGCCGAAAGATAGCAAAAAGACATTAGGTTATGTCTATCATGTAAATCACCATTGCCGTTGTCGGTATGGTTCACGACTGATATCATTGTTGGCGTGTGCCGCAGTTGGTAGACTAAAGCTAAAAGTAGCACCATTATCATTTTGGTTATTTTCAGCCCACATTCTGCCGCCATGGGCCTCAATAATATTCTTTGATATAAATAAACCCAGTCCTGTTCCGCCATGCGAGACTGAAGCAAATTTTGTAAATAGCTTGGGAAATATCTTTGCAGCTATACCAGTTCCACTATCCTTTATGGCAATAACTACGACCTTATCACCAACATCATCGTACTCTCTTTCTTTCGTTTCAATTGTAATAGTAATAGTTCCTTTTTTAGTAAACCTGATCGCATTGACTAAGAGGTTTAAAATCACCTGATTAATTCTGTTCTTATCTGCTTCTAAATAGATATCTACTTTTTCCTTAAATATAGGCTCTATATTTATATTATTATTGTTACTGCTCATATTTTCACTCGCAATATAATTTCTAGAATCTGTAATTGCATTCAGTATCAGCTGATTTAAATTGAATTTCTCCTTTTTAAGTGATAATGAATTACTCTCAATTCTTGCGACGTCTAGGAGATCTTCTGAAAGATTTTGTACTCTCTTAGCATTTCTTATTATGGTGTCTAAGATCTTATCTTGTTGTAACTGCCCCTCCAGCTTTCTCTGACGAAGAACCTCCGATAAGCCGATGATCGGTTGAATCGGAGTCCTTAGTTCGTGAGCAGCAATATTAATAAAGTCCTTTTGGGCCTTATCATTAGCTTTTAATTTTTCGTTTAATACTCGTTCATTCCAGAGAATATCAAATATCGATCTAAATGAGTTTACTGCAAGCTTTCTGTTAGAATAAAGTGCGAAATCAATTGCCTTTGAAAAGCTATCTGTATCCGAATGTCGAACTTCTATTCCCAGGATCTTTATTCTATCAATTATACACATACAGAAGAATGAATTGTTCTCAGCATTTAGTATTTTAATAGATGGAGCCTCTTCATTTATTTTATTTATTAGTTTTATGTTTTTTTCGCTAACAGGACAAATGATTTTTATCGTTGCTTCTTTTTCCATAGATGTTTTTATAATATTTTTAATAATTCCTAACTTATCCAACCCAATCATAATCCTGTCAGTGGGAATCAATATTAGGGCCTCGTTTTCCATAGATTCTACTATATGAGTAAAGACTTGACTTACTTTTTTTTGGTTAGAAATTATCTGAAAAAATTCGTGTTCAATACCCTCATCGAGTTGTTCAATTCTCTGCTCCCCGGGCACGGATACGTTCCATAGTGTCTCAAAGAGACATAGTTGATGTTCTACGACTTCCTTGATATCACTGTAAATACCTTTTGAGGCAGGTACTCCTTTCTCATGAATAGTTGCAGGAGAAAGGCATCCTATATCATTTAAGTACAGATTACTTTTGATTCCATCTAAATGTCTGAGCTCATCTACCATTGTCAGCATTTGTTTACAGTATGAAAGGTTGCTTTTAGTAATTTCAGTAATACATCGTAGTTTAACCCCTCGCTTCTTTGCAGCAACAAATCCCTCTTTTAATACATCCATCTCGGTCATTAAAGATGGCGTTGTCTGATCTACACAAACATGAATTGTGTTCGTATGATTAAGAATTTGTAATATTGTACTCACAATAATGTCGACCCCATAAAAAATTTTCGTAGATTCAGTGGAGCTTCTCGTACTTCTGCCGTAGTCTGAATTCGGAGTCAAAAGGATTTAGCCACTGGGTCTTTATTGCACAAAATAGAATATAATACATCTATTAGGCTCATTACTGAAAGTACTATTGATGCAGTATTGTATACCACTACTGGAGTGCATTATTGTTTTACTGTACCGTTTGCTTAGTTTACCTAAATCATATTTGGCTGAATCATTTAAGCTTAGTAAACCATTTACTTGAGATTAAAAACACTATAGATAAGGTAATATTCCCTCAACTATTTCCTCAGTTGAAGTTCATCAATTTGATCCAAATCATGCTACATAGTATTATCCAAAACCATCAGTCATAATTTACTCCTGTAATATTATACTTTTACTGTGTACAACGAGTTCAAATATCAATCCGTCTCTATATTCTAATTGATCAAATATGGTCGGTTTGTTGGTGATGTTGTCTTTTGAATCAGTGGGTGGCATAGAAAATGACATTGTTTCTATAAACTATGACATATTTTCAATACAAAGAATGTCGGAGAATTTACCTGATTAATACGCATCTTGTCTAACCCTGTTTGTTACTTGTCATAGCAGATTTCTGATCAGGATATACTTGCGTGACCTTTGGGACTACTAAATTCTACGATTTCAAAAAGAGGCATGATTGCTTTTGCACATGATTACCGAACTCTTATCGTCAATTTGTTTATTTGCAAAAGAATCAGATCAAAAGTTGCAGTTATTATTAATGACCTGAAGACTGTTGATCCTTGGGATCATAGTGGTGTGAGAATCTACGGTACTGCTGACATAGTTACCCGTCAAGGTGAATATATGGATAGAACTGGACATTCCAATCACCAATACATCAGAACAACTCCTTATAAGAAATGGAGATGGGGAATTGAAGAACCTATCTTTGTTGAGGGCAAATTTAATGTAAAGATAGCCAAAAAGAGACTAAGTAATATATGCCACCACACTGATTTATCACCTATATGGACAAATATTCAATTAGAACTTATCTAATCATTAGCTCTTGATAACACATTTTACGATTTCTCATTTTATTAAATAGAAATGCATTAATATAGAAATTTTTGGTTGCTGTAAGTCGGTACGATGTTCACAAACCTTATATTATTTATCTTCACAATTGGATTTCGAAATCATATGACAGTTTTGTTAATCTATTAATAGATTTATAAGATGATTGAAATCAAGCCGTATTATTGTTATCAAGTGAATCATATTTGCGATCTAAATACTTTCAATATTGCTTAACCCATTAACAGGAATTTTAACTGTATAATATTTTAGCTCGGAGATATAAGATAAAATTCTAAAGCATTTATTAAGTATAATAACTATTCGAGATCATGCCAAGAGGAATGAAAAAGGGCTTAAACACACAGAAATTCGATCGCTGTGTGTCAAAAGTTAAGGGCAGATCTGGAAAGAAAGTAAATCCTTACGCAGTTTGTAACGCTACCATGAGTAGTAAGACTAAAGGTAAAAGTAAAACTAGAAAGAGCAATACCAAAAAATAATGTGAATAAGTAAGGTGCAATATTGCAGAAATTTATTTTTGAAATGTAGAGAATTGAAATTACGAAAAGTTATGATATATTCATGATCATATTAATGGCCTAATTTCAATTCGTAGAGCAAAAATACGCTCTTTTTGACTTACGTCAAACTCTAATAGAATATCACTCGGTATATTTCGATAACGTTCTTTTTATCATAGTAATCTACGTTAATTTGGGTAAATATATTCATGGGATTTTACAGTAGTACCTGTTATCATTACTTTGTCCTTATCTGCTACAATTACACTTCCGCAAGGTCTTCCACCGTTAGCTTTAACGCCTTTTTTGATTTATGAAGTATACCGATTTATCATAGTTTCTTAACCTTCATAAAGAATATCAAGATAGATAAAGATTTTAATCTCTTATGAGGATATTACTTAATCGTGAAATAAAATTAGTAAAAGTGAAATTACAATATCTATCGATGTGGATATAGATTTTTCACTCCAATAACTGACTCTAATCGGTAATGATTATAATTTACAGAATTCTGGAATATGAAAAGTCAGCTTCAATTAAATATAAAGGCCTGATCTTGATTATATCGTCAAAGGGATTGTGAGTTGCATTTTAGTCCCATCGTCAGAAGGCGCAGCTACGTGATTACTAAGGTCGCTTTATTTTGGTCGTATGCGGTGGTGGCAGAATAATTACACGAAGATCTGTATGACCAAATTGCACCATGAACACATTCAAATCATTTTATAAAATTTACAGAAGACAGATTTTTATTTATGTGCCGGTTAATAGCTTGCTTAATTTATGATTTTTCCACTAATCATTTTAACTTAACTGATCGACAGTCCACAAATCTCTCAATTAATAAAGCTTGATTATTGAATAATTATTTATTTGGAGATTCTTCTTTTTTAGATTTAGAATGATTCTATATTTCTTTATCTATAATAATTGAATCTTTCTAAGAAATGAATACCCATTTTAACTAACTTCGAAGTGAAACAGTAGTTTCTTAAGCAATGTATGTCCAGTATTAATATGATAAATCGTTATACTGGACGCTTGGGAGGGATAGAGCATAGGAATCCTAAGAATGGACATCAAAGAGTTGTAGAAAATAGGGATAATATCAGACATCTTGAGGTTTTTATCAATGGTCGTTGGATACATGATAATAAATGCAGAGGATTTACGAATAAGGAATGTAAAAGGTAAAACATTAGTCACTATTCGCTATTATTCTGCGGTAGGATAATATCCTAATTTTCATTTGACTCAATTATGGTTGAGATGTTATTTTGACCAATCGGATGGGTTTAGTAAGGAAATTGATCATTACATCCGTATTTTTTAACAGACAATCCAGTGGCACTGGTATATGGCAACTTGAGAGACGTAGGATGAGTGAATTCATTATACTCTTGGTTATTACTATGTGCTTCTTTACATCATTCAATCAATATAGTGTACAATTCCACCACTTGTTATACTAATACAGTCTTATAGCGGTGACCAAAGTTTAATTTACGAACACAATTACCTAGCCTTTACTCTTCTTTTAACTTGACTGGCCAATAGAACTAATTTGACCTGAATTATGTAGCACACTAGTAATAATAGTACATTTGAATGGAAATCGCATAAATTTCGATACAAATCATGAATCATTATGTGCAGAATCATAAAAGCTATAAAAAGTCGACCCAGAGTGAGAAAAGAACCTTTACTGTTCGGTTCGTTTATTAGTATACCATACCTAAACGATGTATCATCATCAGCTAGAACATAATGATAAGTTCATAAGAGACGATGCCTCTACGAAGAGATGGAGAACAAGTCGAAAGTCGAGATTCCTAAGATAATATCATCCAGTGTTTTAAACTCAAAGTTTCTAAAATCAAGAAACTTTATAGTAGGAGATTTGTGACCCTTGGAAAAAGTTTTTACTTCTCTAAGAACCTATGCTCAGACCAGGGATTCTCGTAAGCGCAAAAACAGATTTTGTATAACTTGTGGCAATATAGCTACTACTGAAGCATTATTTGATGTCGGCGGAGGCGTTAGTGTAATAGAGAAATATTGTGATACGTGCGCAAAACAAGTGAAGTAGCATGTACTAACTTTTCTATAAAATGCTACTTATTATGTTGTATTCTTAAATACTGGCTACGACATATTTTATTGACATAATTATGAGGTCTAAAAGAACCTTATTTATGTAAGTCCACCATCGACTTTAACTTCTGATCCCTTCCTTGATAGATGATGATACTCGTAATAGATAGTATTAGGACGTAAGACAATAGCATAATCGTTAGGATTTGAAAGATTAATCTAACAACTAGGCATCTTTCCATAAATGAATTAATGAGATTATTAAAACTTTTCATTACTAGCGGATAGACCTGTCTATTAACGAGACTAATAGAGTGAAATGTCTTTTTGGGGACCACTATCGGCGACCCCAGGAGGAGAGGTAGGAATAACCCATACTATGGAATCACCGGAAGTATACTCGAAAATAGATGATGTGGTAACAAGAGGAGAAGATATTATGAATAACCAAGAAGAAGAGATGATTTCGTCTTCGTCACCATCATACGATAATCCACCAACAGAACCGACTGTGGCTACAACCTCGCCATCATTTGATCATCATCGGTATGAGCAGAATTATCAACAACAACAACAAAAAGAGGAGCAGCAATTCGAAATAAATAGGGCATTAGAAGAGACTAGA
>JBQCDO010000304.1:0-5773 GCA_051961195.1 Nitrososphaeraceae archaeon
CCCCCCACGCGCTAACTTCTAAATATACTAATCGATACCAGACGCAACCAACCGTTTGACTAAACACATGAACAAAACAATTGATTGTAGCAGTAACGACTCGCAGCCGGTCGGTTGTGCGTCTGGCTTTCTTTCATGGCTTTGTCTCCATCGTCAGTCAGTAGTTTTGGATTGATATATTATAAGCAAGGAGATATTTACTCTATCCTCTAAAACAGATAGGACAGATTTGTCAACATTTCTTGGCTGCCCATAATTGGATCATTAGTTATCTCCTAAAAGCCTAGATAAAATGTAGTAATATGTCTGATTTTCCTACTAGTATCAGGCATGAAAAGTGTTGCCGCAGCAATAGTAATGTTTCCAGTAAAGTAGTCTAAAAAGAGTGTTGTAAGTTTATGAACGGCTAACTTGCATTAATATTACATGTCAGAAACTGCCCTGCTGCTATGGTACCAGTTGCTTCTTGTGGATTAGAGGCAGTTTGCCTACAGTCACCTGAAAAGAAGATAGTAACGCCAAGGGTATTTTCTGCAGTTACTGTAAAAGCGCCTGGACCAATTGTAATATCTATGGTACATATAAGACAAAGGATAGTTGACTCCTGAGGGTTATTACCTGTAAGTTGTATTGGAGCTGGGCAAGCCAATCCTCTAATCACCGAGCCACAGGCGATTCTCAGGATTCCTGTAGTTGGATGACTTCCTGACGTTCCAGTAGTTCTTGGTATGCCATTATTGATATTATTCGCTGCTCTCTGATTACATGAATCCAATACAGGACTATCCGCACCTACTGTATCACAATTAGCAGTCTGTTTGGTATCTTGCTTCAGTATCCTCGAATCAGCAAATACAGTTGGTACATTTATTATGGATATCCCTGTTACTAATACCGTAGTTAATAGAATTAATGCTATCGGTGTTTGGTTATGACGATTCGTATTATTCGCTCGTATTGTCAGTATATCTGGCTTGAGTAAGCTGATACTGATTTATGTACTATGATTTATTGTGTTCCTATTTGTCTGCTTGATTTCTTAAATCACGCCTCCATTATTCATTAATATGGTCGTTGCCGGCGAACACTGCATGTCATCTATGGCTGTACGGTACATTACGGTTGCTAGTAACCACTAGGTAATCTAGTGATAATATTGAGCTTATAATCATGCTTAGTGTGAGAGGGTTTCTATATTACTTATCTATAAACTCTATCCAGAATCTCTTATTGAACTCCATCGCTAAAGACTGGTATTCGCTTTATGAAGATTTTTTGCCTAAAGCATATGTAATAACATACAGCATGTATAAACAGTCGTCAATTAATTTCATGATCGTTTTTCTAATGTACATAGAATTAGACTACCTGTGACGTAGAGCAGCAATTATATCAATGTCTATGATCACTTGGTTGCCGGGCAAAAGACATGTTACTCCACTTGTCACACAAGATGTATGCAATATCATATATGTAATTACACTATGGCAGAGAGATTACTAGCTATGATTGGGGCTCTTGCCTGCAGGCTAGGAATAGCAGTAATAACTCTTCGTAACCACTTTACTACGTTTTTATAATTGATTTGGTTATCCTGAATTGTTCGTCAATACGCTAAGCTTCTCTCTATCCAGTCTGACCATGTTGCTGCAGTCCAGTTGTTAATATAGTAATTGTTTGTTTGTAAATACGATGTTACTGTGATTTCAGAGAAGTCATATCAATGGAAAAGCGATACTTTACATCTGCTTTGGACAGTCTGTTGTAAGCCTCGTTGACCTTCTGGATTGGGATAACTTCTACGTCAGCAGTGATGTTATGTTTGCCGCAAAAGTCGAGCATTTCCTGAGTTTCGGCAATACCTCCTATGGGCGAACCTGAGATGCTAACTCGCTTGGATATGAGGCTAAAGGCCGGAACGGCAAAAGGTTTGTCCGGTGCACCGACGACGGTGATGTTGCCATCACGGCGGAGTAATCGTATGTAAGAGTTAATGTCGTGCTCGGCAGAAACCGCGTCGAGGATAAAGTCGAAGCTGCCTTGATGCTTTATCATCTCTTCGGTATTTCGTGAAATGACTACTTCGTCTGCGCCTAAGCGAAGTGCATCTTCTTTCTTATTAGGCGACGTGGTAAAGACTATGACATAGGCTCCAAGTGCATGAGCTAATTTTACTGCCATATGACCCAACCCACCTAGACCTACCACACCAACCTTCTTGCCTTTGGTGACACCCCAATGTCGCATGGGCGAGTATGTTGTGATTCCAGCGCATAACAGAGGCGCAGCTCCGGCAAGATTCAGGTTGGAAGGAACATGTAAGACAAAGTGCTCTTTGACTACGATACTGTCAGAATAGCCGCCATAGGTGACGCCTCCAAGGTGCCCATCTGGAGAGTTATAGGTGAGGGTCACGTGTGGGCAGAACTGCTCGAGTCCATCCTGGCACTCGTGGCAGTTACCGTCAGAGTCAACCATGCAGCCAACTGCAGCAATATCGCCTGGCTTGAACCTGGTGACTGCGGAACCAACCTTGGTGATGCGGCCAACGATCTCATGTCCAGGAACGCATGGGTAGACAGTGGGCGCCGCGCTCCATTCGCTACGGACAGTGTGAAGGTCAGAATGACATATACCGCAGAAAAGGATTTCAATCTGAACGTCATGATCGTCTGGATCACGCCGCGAAATCATGGTTGGGGTAAGTGGCGAGTTTGCATCACCAGCTGCATAAGCCTTGGCTTTATACTGACCATGTAATTCAGAGCTAAATTGAGTTGTTGCTGACATGATAATCTCAGTGCAGTATTATATATACGAATTTAGCCAAAGAAGCCGACAATAACGAATTCTGAAGAAATTCGATAATAAGAAACCAAGTACTGCGCATGGTTTAATTTATTCCGAGGCACAGAACTTATTATTCGAAAGTCCGACAATAAATCCGACATTAACACCGAAAATATCTGTAGTAGTTGAATAAATTAGAAAGAAAAAAGAGTTAGTTGTTGTCTTTACTACAGTCAAACGTTGCCTGATCTGCATCACTACATGTATGTGATCCCCGCAGCAGCACAGAATCCCTTTATGTAGTTCTTATTGAATTCCTTGTAATGAAACATGAAGCCTTTGCCGGGCTGTGTTATATACAAGTGGCAATCCGATAGATCGCAATTTGCGTCTTGCTTACCTAGCTCGTATGCACTCTTGTGTTTCTTCTTTGTGATTAGACGATATTTGCACTTGTCAGGAAAGGATGTTGATGATACACTAAGTCATACTGAAGGCCAGCAGGCAAGATCTGTGATAAAAACATGAACTGGCTACCATAAATGTAAGCGATGTTCCGAGACTATTAAGAATTGTAAAGTCTATAATGTCATAATCTTAAAAATTGTTGATTACATATTGATAAGACAAGATGCCCTTAGGATACACAAAATATAACACTAAGTCAAAATCATTATAGTAGAATGGTATTACCTGTTCTTGTCGTTTGGGGCTGTATGCCCGAGATAACCCGGGGTTGTGCAGATATGACAAATGCATCAAGCACATATCTTAGTATTGTAATAGGAGCAGTTGTAGGTGCTCTCATAACTTGGTGGGTCTATAAAATACAGAAGAATACTACTATGACACAGGAAAAAACTCTCAGCCGCATAAACGCTATCGAAGAAAGTCATGATAAAGTTTTGAAATCCATAGAGATATTTCAAAATCATCACGAAAGAATACTTAATGAGATACTTAGTTTGGATAAAAAGATTGATGCTATGATTGAAGCCATAAAGCCTGAGAAGTAGTATCAAGATGTCCAACAGAGAAGGCAGCAGGATACACGATACCGAATGCTAATACCGTCAAATTCGCTTTTGATTCGATTCCCATATCATCTATAATTTGTACTGCTGCCTGTTTGTAATCACCGCTTGAAAATGGAAGTGATACCGTACCTCAATTACCGGCAATCTCGCCGACCTCGATCGGTTGTTTGAAACAGTCAAAAAAGAGAAGGGTCACATCGACGTCCTCTTTGCAACCTGCCATCAAACGATACAAAGGTCCCTAAAGCAAATGGTCCAACAATAATACCTGCTAATAACTCACCTAATACAACAGGCAGCCTTAACCTATGGAATATCTCAGCAAATACTTTTGCAGTGAATAACAGTATGGCAAGGGAAATGACAACGTGAAGAAATAGTTCTTGTGCCATAGCCTTTATCGTCCATTATTATTACTTACCCTCTTAGTTAGGTGGATGTCGTATATTATATCATCTATCTATTCCTACTATCCTATATTGCCTATGACGTGGTTTGCTGGTAGGTACCACCAGTTTACATTTGGTAAGGAGCACCCAATTTAGGTTTATTAGGACCAATTCATTGCGAATAACCAATGTTAACAGTATCATGTAAGGAAGTAGGAATGGATTGCGACTATGTCGCCAAGGGCGAAACTGAGGAAGAATTAATGAAAGACGCTGTTAAAGATCATGGTTACAAGGAAGAGGAGATAATGAAACCAGAATTGAAAGAGAAGATAAAAGTGAATATTCGCAAGTCTTAATCATTGCTTACGTGTAACGACCATTACGAATTCCAGATCATAGAGAATCACTGGGCCTCATGATCGTAATGAATATTTCAGAGCGGCGTTCGAGTGGACGAACAAGCAGTATATACCTAATACACTATTCCTTATTAGGCTGTAGATTCTTACTTACTTACTTCCACTCCCATGCTTTGGCCGACGTATTTCCTGACTCATCCGTTTCATATTCAAATACTCCTACCATGTTATTAAGAAAGGCTAATTTTCCAGTTGAGGAAGTCCTATAGAATAATGAACCAGTAAATCTAATTTTTCCTGGACCTGTAAATCGACCTATTCCTGGGCCAGTCCAGGTTGCCATTTCCTGTCCATCTTTACTCATCAATACTCCCTGACCCTCACCATATACTGCTCCGCCAGGTCTGTGAGTAGACCAATATGTTATGGTGGCTGTTGTCTCTGCGCCTCTATAGTTCCCAGTTACGGTAAAAGAAGTTTCCATTTTTGGTATCCCACCTTCAACGTCTAAAATTCTTTGACTTGTTAACTTACCATTTTCTTCAAATATTTGATCTCCTAACATATAGATTCGTAGGCCTTTTATAACATTTAAGCAATTCCATAAAACTAATCTCCGTTCAAGAGGCTTCCTTGTATATCTCTTTGCGCAACTCGAATACTGTTAACTGTAGCCTCAGCAAGGGTGACGTCAACAATATTGCCCTTTGCTGTAACCATAGCTATTGGGACACCTGTTTCTTCAACAACTACAGATATCTTTACTCCTGTTTTATGATGTTTACCTGAATAGCCTGTTTTATCTTTGAACGCAAAGCTTTGCACCAAGCTTGCATCAACGCCTACCTCTCATAAACAAGAAGTTTTTGCTTGTGTAACAGTTTGGGAAGTAACTCCCAGAGATTCCTGAAATGTCTCTTCCGCTTCCAGAATTGGAGTCGTCTCCAATGAGTTGTCGCATGAGGACAATCTGGTGAGTCCAAATCACGTCACCGACATTCTAAACGCAGCACTTTCAAAATACCAGGGAGCAGTTCACGGTTGGAATACGCTGGACAGCCAGTGGCAGCATGTGGTTCAGACAGATGACTTGCGATAAATTCCAGTTGTTTTTCTGACAAAACGTCAGTAGGATAGATCTTGGGCAGTGGTATATCACCTCCAGATAATTTCCCATAGATGCCCATCTAGATCT
>JBQCDO010000305.1:0-16143 GCA_051961195.1 Nitrososphaeraceae archaeon
CTCACAAATATCTTATATTGATCATTACTGAAATCTTCTATGACACATCGAACCTGAATCATCTCATTTGGCAACATCTATTATCTTCCATTGACATCAACACCAGTTCTTGAGACATACCAAAACATATACAATGCCATCGAATACCATCCTAAATGATACTACTGCTGCTGGACGTCCAATGGAATTATTTGATTTTTCTGATGGGGTTATCAACAACCTGGCCTCATTCCATAACGCATCAGGAATGATCCCTGATTGACAGTTAGAAGATACTTGACTTTCATAAGCCACACTTATGAACGAAACTCTCGCAAGCTATATGTCTGTCTATTTTTGGATGGGTTCTAAATCATCTTGTAGAAACAGATATGGCACTATTTTTCGGTTAGATAATCCAGGGGGGCATAAGTTCATTTATTTATAGCTTATTTTATAGTATCACATGTCGGAAGCCCCAAGCTTAACGCGCCTGGCTCTGATGATATCTGGAAGAGGGTCCAATATGAAAGCGATCCTTGAAGCTATTCAAGCGGGTACCATTGAGAATGTACTTCCAGAGATCGTTGTCTCAAATCGAGCTGACGTGGCGGGCCTTGAAATTGCAAAGAAATTCGGTGTTCCAACAGTCGTTTTCCAAAATAATGAATTAAGGGGATGGGCCTACGATGTACAGATAGCTAACTTATTTGACGATCTGGGCCTAAAAAGATCCTCCATGCTTATTTGTCTTGCAGGATACATGAGAATTTTAAGCAAGCAATTCGTACAAAAATATAAGACGCGAATTCTGAATATCCATCCATCCCTTTTGCCTTCCTTCCCAGGTTTGGATGCGCAGAACCAGGCCATTAAATATGGAGTCAAGGTGTCAGGATGTACCGTACACATTGTAGATGAGGGGGTCGATACGGGCGGGATTCTGATGCAGAAGGCTGTCCGGGTCTATGACCATGATAATGCAGAGACGCTTTCTGCTAGGATCTTAGAATGGGAACACACGATCTACCCGAAAGCTATAAACTCTTATTTGAAAGGAAAGATCAAAATTACTAGGGACACAGCGGCCTAACCTGTATCAACACTTTTAAGAAACACCTAACCCAAGCGTGTCTGGAACTAACGCCTTTGTGCGATGGAAAACAAAATAAAATGGATCCATTGTATTTTTATTGCGTTGACTGCACAGATAATCGATGGTATACATGTTGCAAGACACGTTAAATCAAGGGTTATGAAAGAAATCAATCGCTTGAAGGCTAAGAATACTGAACCTTGTTTAGCTACAGTTCTTGTAGGAGACGATCTTGCTTCGGCCACTTATATTAAGAACAAACAGAGAGCCGCGATCGAGTTGGGAATGAAAACGAGGGACCTCAGACTCAATTCAAGTTGCACACAATCAGAGCTGATAGAATTGATAAAATCACTTAATGATGAAGTAAATGTCCATGGAATACTAGTGCAGCTTCCGCTTCCTGTTCATCTAGACACATATATTATCACGAACACTATCAAACCCTCCAAGGATGTGGACGGCCTAACCACCACAAATATAGGTTTGCTTGTTAGCGGCCGTGGCAGCTTAAAGCCATGCACCCCTGTGGGCATAATAGAACTGCTGGATCATTATGGCATCAATGTTTCTGGAATACATGTGGTGATAGTAAATAGAAGCCAGCTCGTCGGCAAACCACTTGCCTTCCTCTTCCTGGAGAGGAACGCTACCGTCACAATCTGTCATTCCAAATCAAACGATATTCTTAAGGAGATCAAAGACGCAAACTTAGTAGTAACTGGTGTTGGAAACAGGGAAAAGTTTACGTTGACTGGAGACATGATTACAAATGGTTCTATAGTAGTCGACGTGGGTATCACAAGATACAAAGGAAAATTAGGTGGGGATGTAGACTATCCGTCTGTAGCACAGAAAGCAGCATGGATTACTCCGGTGCCTGGAGGTGTAGGTCCCATGACAGTTAGTATGTTGCTAAATAATACTTTGATTGCAGCTTCGCTATCAAGACTTGATTGACTAGATTTAAGGATGGCTCTGGATACTAAATCGCATTTGCGTAGGAAATTTCTCGCCAGACGTAATTCTCTATCTAGGCCTGAAATTTATGAACTGAGCAAACTAATTGAGAATAGGGTAATTAATTGTTCAGAATTTTTGTCAGCATGTGTAATAGGAAGTTACTTTCCTATCAATTCGGAGGTATTGACTCAGAATATCATAAGCGCGTGTCTAGGCAGAAAACAAGTTGGCCTACCGAAGGTAGAAGATGGTGAGATCAGATTTTATGAGATTGCTCGATTCGATTGGGTCGAGCAATTATGTACTGGTAAATATGGCCTCAAGGAGCCAAATAAATCCAAAGAAATATCGGATTCCATTAGGTTATTACTAGTCCCCGGAACAGCATTTGATACAAGCGGGCATAGATTGGGGTACGGTAAGGGATATTATGATAGATTCATATCACATTTCAGACGATCCGGGATTCCGCTATTTACCATCGGATTGGCGTTTGACTTCCAACTAATGGAGGGTGCATCACTACCATATACAACACTCGACGAACAAGTGGACATGGTTGTCACGGACCAAAAGATCATAAAAGTAATGAAACCTAACCCATAACTTTGGCAATATCTTTTCGATAGTACTGTTCATTATTGCCCCAAGAGACCTTTTCTACAGCCATGTATGCGCGTGCAGCTGCTGTTTCAAGGTTTGAGCCGGTTGCTGTGATTCCTAAGACTCTTCCACTACTTGTTAATAACTGGTTACTGTGGTCTCGAATAGTTCCTGAGTGAAATACAGTCACTTTTTCCCCAAGGTCTGAATCAGCTCCCCTAATTATAAACCCGCTCTTATAGTCCCCTGGGTAGCCTCGCGACGCCATGACTACACAAACTGCATGTTCTAGACTCCATTCAAATGGCTCCATGGTATCAAGCAATCGATCTATGGTACCTTTGACATATTGATAAAGATCTGATTTCATTCTCAACATAATCGGTTGACATTCAGGGTCTCCCATTCTAACGTTGAATTCCAATACATATGGATCATTAGTAAACTCCTCCAGCATGAGGCCAAAATATAAGAATCCCCTGAAAGGCTCTGAGAAATTCCTAATGCCTCTCATCGTCGGTTCGACAATTTTTTTTAATGTCGTATTGCAGGTTTCTTCTGAAAAGAATGGGACTGGGGAAAAACTTCCCATACCTCCCGTGTTAGGACCCGTATCATTTTCTAGGATTCTTTTATAATCCTTTGCTGAAGCAAGCAATTTGAAGCTGCTTCCGTCGGTTAGAATTATTAATGATAATTCTCTTCCAGTTAATTTCTTTTCAATCAAGATTTTGCTTCCTGCCTCTCCAAATTCCTTTTTATCCATTATGTTTTCAATAGTCTGAAGAGCATCATTGGTATGACTGGTTATGAATACACCCTTTCCAGCGGCAAGCCCGTCAACTTTTATGACTGTCTCAGAGTCCTTTCCTTTGACGTAATCAGCTGCATCTTTGCTATTAGAAAAAACACGAAAATCCGCAGTCGGTATGTTATTCTGCTTCATGAACTGTTTAGAAAAAACTTTGCTTGACTCAAGCATAGCGCCTTCCTTAGAAGGCCCGAGGATCGGAAGATCAGCAACATGAAATGAATCTACAATGCCTTTAGCCAGAGGAGCTTCCGGCCCGACTATGGTGAGGCAATTATATTTCTTTGCAAACGCAATGAGACTTGATATTTGATTGGCTTCAATTCCAACATTTATGGATGTACCGCCATTGCCAGGTGCATGGTAAATATTGGAGACGTGTTTGCTTTGACGGAGTTTCCATCCCAATGCATGTTCTCGGCCTCCAGAACCTATTACTAAAATATTTTTTGGATCCTTATCTGATAACTTTGTCATCTATATCATAATTAATAGCCCTCAAATTAAATTAAGGAGGCTATCGCCGTTGATGAAATTCTATAAAATACTCGTAGTAGAATATAGTGCATTTTTCCAGATTTTCTATAGAGCATTAATTGAATTGAGTGGCTTGTAACACATGTTTAATGCACTCATATCTAACAGTGGTATCAAAACTAGTTTGCTAGAGGGTTACTAACTTTTAACAATCAGAGCGGAGCTTCTTGAAAATTCCACAGATTCCGATTCCCGGCTCAATAGGGTATCGAATACCATTCTAGGCCCTTTAAATTAACTGATAGCAGCCGTGATCACCTAAACAAAAACATATTAGGACATATATAGCGATCTTATGCGATATGAAGATACGAAATATTGAGAAAAATATTCTTCTTAATCATTCCTATTGTCGCAGGAGCGAGCCTTCTCTATGGTTATAATTACTTCTTCCATCTCATAAACATTCCATACCCTGGTGCAGTATCACCCTCGACAGCACCGAACCCAGCTGGGCTTTCCGAGCCTCCCCTAGACAAGAATTCCCACGTGATAGGTAACCTTGCATCATCACAAAGTAATAGCAACATGGATCTTCCAAGCTTGTTTAAACAATCACAAGATTCTGTGGTTCAGATAACGGCAATACATGGAGCTGAGTCTTCGGATAGTGGAAATCGATTGGGTTCAGGATTCGTTTACGATACGAATAGGCACATAGTTACGAATCATCACGTAGTAAGCGGAAACACCATGCTGGACATCACATTCTCAGACGGCACTATTTATCGAGCAAGGCTGATGGGTTCGGATCCGTTCACAGATATAGCAGTTTTGTATGTACCGAAGGTCCCTGCGCAAAAACTGATACCTCTCCCACTGGGCAATTCTACGAACATAAAGGTTGGGGAACAGGTAGCAGCAATTGGCAATCCCTTTGGTTTATCTGGGTCACTAACCGAGGGAGTCGTAAGCGGACTCGGAAGACTCCTTCCTTCAAATTCTAATTCAAGTTCACGCTATTCCATACCTGATATAATTCAAACCGATGCGCCTATTAATCCAGGTAATTCGGGGGGCCCGCTTCTTAACATGAAGGGGGAGGTTGTAGGAATGACCTCCGCAATCTTCTCAAATACAGGTGAATTTTCTGGAGTTGGTTTAGCAATATCCTCTGATACCATGAAAAAGGTGATCCCATTATTGATAACAAATGGCACATACGCCCAC
The DNA here is from genome assembly GCA_051961195.1 of Nitrososphaeraceae archaeon. GTDB lineage: Archaea > Thermoproteota > Nitrososphaeria > Nitrososphaerales > Nitrososphaeraceae > JARBAU01. The sequence goes on from JBQCDO010000305.1 coordinate 5,160, forward strand.
CCTTGGTTAGGCATTACTGGAACCAATATGACACCGGAACTTGCAACCGCTCTAGGCCTTAAAGATCCAAGAGGTTTCTTGGTTATTGACGTAATTCCTGGAAGTCCGGCTGCGAACGCTGGTATACGTGGCGGAGAACAATTAGTTAGCATAAATGGTCAGCAGATACCCTTAGGAGGTGATCTCATCCTGCAAATTGGCGACACACCGGTAAGAAAAATAGACGATGTTCTTACTTACTTGGAACGCTATAAAATAATAGGGGATACTGCAGACCTCAAAATCCTACGTGATGGTCAAGAAAGGAATGTACTTATCAAGTTGACAGCTAGGCCAATTTCACTGATTCAGTAAGATGTTTAAAAATGCAAAGGAATTCTAAAACCTAAGTAAGGAGGCTACAGACAAAACTAATATGTCGTCACCGATCAACCAAGTTTATTGAAGGATTATGATCACTACATCATTTGGTTAGACTATTTTAACAAAAGTCTGTCAAGGGGCAATGGCCGCAAACTAAAGCGGGAGTTTTCTGTATTTGATCCATCACTCGAAGATCTGATCGATGCTGCTAAATCTGTTGGTTATGAGCCTCCACGTGAGGACACTAACGATCATGCAAGATATCCTAGGCGACCTTATGTAAGGTCTGGCTATGTAATGCTTCCCAAGAAGGAAAAAAAATCTACTCTGATTCAATCAATAGCAGAAAAACTGATCCAAAAAAAGAATAAGAATAAAATATTAAACCGTTAAACCTTACCTCCCTAGCCCTTAAAGCAAACGATCGAAGTAATATATCAAGTCACTATTTCTTTATATAAAGGACTTTGTACACCCTTTCTCGGCTTGTTACTCATTGGTGAGGTAATACATTTAGCAGGGAGTGGCAGGTTCGTTGTTAAATTATTCGAGGCAGGCTTTAGAGTGCGCAGCGGCGAAATACTATATGATGAATCCGGAAGGCGAACAGGAAAGGTAATTGAAACGATCGGTCCTGTTTCCGCCCCATATGCTTCTGTCTTACCCTTAATAGATCGCCCAAAAAAGGCAGTGGGCGCAAAACTATTTTCTGGCAACGCAAAACACGTTAAAGTTACTCGCAGAAGGAATTTTGGAAAGAAGAGAATCTCTTCCAGAAAGCCTAATAGGGCTATTTGAGCTAGCAGTTTTGCGTCAGTTGTATTCTTGTATGTTCTGAATACGATTAATGGATACATATTTGGTATTAATTTAAACAGCGATTGGAATTCGCGTGATGCCCGGTTATTGCTTTTGTGAATTTTATCTAGTATTTGTGTGCTAGTCCCACAATATCTCGAACATTTCTAAATCCCTTATTTTCTAAATAATTCCTAATTCCCCTTGAAATCGACTTAAAGACACCAATACCTTTATTCCCAATGCCGCTACCAATTTGCACAGCTGAAGCCCCAGCCAACAAGAACTCAACTGCGTCTTCCCACGTGAAAATTCCACCGCACCCAATTACCGGTATTCCAACTTTTTTCGATATTTCGTATACACACCTTATTGCTACTGGCTTTATTGACCTTCCAGATAGTCCACCAATTCCATTACTTAGTATAGGCGACCCAGTTTGCACGTTGATTGCCATTGCTCTAATCGTATTGATGGCAGTCACACCGCTTGCCTTTTCATCCCTTGCCACCTCAGCAAGCTTCAGTATATCTATATTGCCTACTCCTACTTTTATAAAAAATGGTTTTGGTGTATTAACTCTCACTTGTCTAACAATACTTCTGACCATCTCAAGATCGTCACCTACTTCCATCCCCATTTTCTTTACGTGTGGGCAAGAGAGATTGATTTCAAAACCTAGTATATTCAATTTATCAAGGCGCTTAACCATATGAACAAAATCTTTTTGATGAGATCCAACAAGGCTCAAAATTAAAGGTGTCTTATTTGCTTGAATTTCCTTGGCAAAGGATTCGAACCCCGGATTAGCCAAGCCAACTGCGTTGATATAGCTTTTTCCATCAAGTTCTATTACGGTGGGATTACGGTATCCCTCTATGGGCGAATTACTCAAGGATTTTGAAACTAAACAGCCTGCTCCTGAGCGATAAATCCTATCTAAGAACTTCTGGCTAATTCCCAGGAAACCAGATGCCAGCATTGTTGGGTTTCGGAATTCTAATTCGGCAAATTTCACAGTTAAGGATTCTGAGCCTATCATTTCAAATGGACCACAAAGTTAGATCGTAAGATCTAGGTAGCTTTACAGTAATAATAACATGTTTGAAGGATCGCACATGGCAATGTATGAAGCCTGCTTAATTATCAAAGTTAGGTTCTATTTACTATCAGTATATATTTGTGACACAGAAGACATCGGTGACATTATGAAATTGGCGTTCAGTTCGAATGCATTCAAAGCCTATTCCCTTGAAGCAAGCATTAAAGAAATCAGGGCTATAGGTTATGAAGGAGTAGAAATTTTGTGCGATTACCCACACGCCTATCCACCAGATATGACGTTAGACAAAGTAGCAGCGTTAAAGGCTTCATTGATCGAAAATCATTTGAATATCTCCAACCTAAACGCGTTTTCTCTATACGCAATAAATGACGTATACCATCCGTCTTGGATAGATCCCTCTGTGAAGCAGAGAAAGTTACGAATTCAGCATACCGCAAACTGTATCAGACTAGCTAGCGAACTTGGAGCTAAAAGTCTATCTACAGAACCAGGGGGAACCTATGACAAAAATAGAGATAGCATCCAAGATTTGATGAAAATATTTGCTAAGGGTATATCGGAGGTTGCCGTTGAGGCTGAGAAGAATAACGTTATGATTTTAGTAGAACCTGAACCGAATTTGCTACTTGAAACTTCAAAGGATTTTCTAGAATTCATAAAAGAAATAAATTCTAGTCATGTTGGATTAAACTTCGATATAGGCCACTTCTTCTGCGTAAGAGAGGACCCATCAGAAATAGTATATAAACTCGCCAACTTCATTGGCCATATCCATTTGGCAGATATTGCAGATAATAGAATACACAACCATCTAATCCCTGGCGAAGGCGCTATTAACTTTAGGGCGGTTCTGAAGGCGATTTCAGACATTGGATATAATGGGTTTATAACAGTTGAATTATATCCTTATCAGCATGACCCGATCTACGCTGCAAAAGAAGCGTACAATTATCTTAATAGTATCATCCACTAACTTTTTATTCACTTCAGGAAATCTGCATGGGATTAAATTAAGAGATGTAGACGATCCTGCTTTTTAATTAGACACTCATTAAAAATTAAATTACGACATTTCGGACATCCTAAACTGCATTCAATTTAATTGAGTAGTATTTCAGTTTTAATAGAAAATTACAAGAGTATAATCATCAGTCTCTGGATTTGTTTTCTAGAGAAATAACAGCAGCCAAATAGATCCCTATCCATGGTAAAAACATTATTTCGCCGGCAAAAGAGTGAAACGCCTCCCACTCCTTCGTGTTAGACGTTACTGTAATTGCGACCATAGACAATGAAACAATTCTCAATATATTGACTGAGGCTGTTCCCAGGAGGCCTACTACAAAATAAATGAGCATATGACTTACTGGGATTCGTATCCTAAATAGAATAGATAGCATCACCAGAGAATAGATGATTACGCTCTGAACGCCAGCCGAAGGCCAAAAGACCTTCAAGTAGAACGGACCATGATAACCCTTCAAAACAAGTAGATTGCCATTGGCTGACGCGGGAACATCATTCCCCAGATATACAACGTGACCTCCAATGAAGCGCAAGATAAATTGATCAAATTGCAGGTAAGCAGGAACGATCATCTGCAGTGGACCAAGAGAATCGTACGGAAAGAAAGAATCTAATGATAGGATTACTGTATTTCCTACAAGATATACTAATCCAGCAGACGCTATCTTGTACCAATTCTTTCCTAGAAGCAAAAATAGTGATGCCACTGTATAAATTGTCGCTGCAAAGTACTCTGACATTAGAATCCAACTATTTACTATTGCAACTTTATATGAGTGTCCTATGGAGGTGATCAATTGGTCTAAACCCAAAGGTAAAGCTATAAGATATGATATGGTAAGGCCAGAAAATAACGCGATAAGAAGAACCCTCACAGCGGAAACGCGAAAATTAGTCCCTGCAATTTCAGCAAGAATAAAGGCCGCAGCAAAAGCAAAACCAGCGTGGCCTATATTCCAAGATACTAGGAAAGATTGTGGAAACAGCACAAAACAAGCTAAGAATGGACTAATAACAATGATACAAATACATAATCGATAAATATCCCTAGATTGTAACCGGATTTTCTTAATCATAGTAGGAATATACTTTCCAGTTCGAACCTTACGCAACCATTACGTTAGTTTTGCTTCGAAAATAAAAACCTATGAATATTGCTTGGACACATGTAGGCAGACTAGTACTAAACGTCCTTTGCTAGTAGCATTGTTTCTTAATGAACACTCATGATTTGAAAGTATAACCTTTGTATGATTTAAACAAAGATTACAGCAACTTATTAGCGATTTATCTCGGCAATTTCGCAAAATATTTTCCCGATTCTCGGGCAATTAACTTGGCAAGTCTTATGGGTTCTGGAATTGAACCTTGAAGAGTGAAGGAATTTAAAAGAGCGATAACTGTTTCATATGATGAACCCCAATATCGAATAAAAATTTTCTTTCCCGTTTTAAGAAGTACTGGTTCTCTGTCACCAAGAATATTGTATCTACTCAATTTATTCATAATTCCGCTTGAAAAATGATGTCGTATCGAACCCTCCAGTCCTATAGAATCTCTGAAAGTTATGGCGATTACAGGAAGACCAGTGGCATCAGATAATTCTCTACCGTCAATTATGTTGTACATGCTAACTATCACTCCGTCTAAAAAAATGCAACTGATGTCAGTACGTTTCAATTTCTTCCACATATTCACTATGTTATCAGTGGCATCATCTCCTTCAATTGTTGAACTTCCAAACGACAGGCCATCTACTACCAAGTCACGCCGCATTACAATTCCTGACCAGTTTGACCTTGTATTTATTCGACTGAAACTTTCAGCAACTCCTAACACCCTAATACCCTTCTTGTCAACATGGATCTGCTTCAGTTTTATTTCGTCGATGTACATCAGCATATCTCAGGAGATTAATGTTTGCGTAGACTCTAAGGCTAAATGTATGGACGTTGCAATCGTTATTTTATCACTGACAGTATACGAGGCTGATCCTCCAATTATATTAGATCATTCTTTAATATGAAATGATGGCGAATTGGATAAGACCATCTATTCGCAGTGCACTACAGATCAACACTACTTGATCTTGTTATAATATAAAATGCGTGCGCCGAGATGAGAAAGCCCGCTAGAGTCATCTTCGTTGCGAAAACAAGATTCCAAGGAGTGTCTGGGTTAGGATATGAAATGCTAATATTGTCCAGATTTAAATGACCCTTTGCCAAGTTAAATGTTATTAGTGAACTCCAGACAAGGAAATTGTAAACAAACTCGTAAAGTGCAATAACACATGCAACAATAATTACAAGTTGTAGGATTAACCTGACAGAATCTGGTAAATTAGAAAGCTTGCCCCCGACGAGCTTCATAGCGGAATACCAGGAAATAACTGAGAAGACCATTAGATATGTCACAAGCTTTGCAACGCCATGAATCGGAAAGTCCGTACTTACTATTACCTGGCCAATGATCACCATCTTTGTTTTGCTATATTGAAGTGCGCTGGCATAGGCACCGTAGAAACAGATGATGAGCATGGAAATCGTAGAGAAATAAAAAATAATAATGTAAATGTTCAACTTTGGTATGGCGGCAAATAGACTAAGGTTATGCATGCGTACTGTTATTCATGCTTATTAATCTAATATAAAAATAGGCTTTAAGACAGGAATCGGTTCGGTAGTATTAAATAGCAAAACAGTTGATTTAAAGGAGATGAGTGATTATTCTCAAGCGTGTTCTGAAGTAGTCTACTCCTTGAACTTCACTGCTAATGTTGTTAAATTTATACATATGTAAATGGCTAGTTCAAAAGGATAGATTAGATGTAATGAATCTAAGGTATTCTAGACTAGCTCTCCCGCCACTACTTCAAATTACAATAGCATACGCCTATCGCAACAAGCTCCAAGTGGAACGAACCTAGTAGCGAGTATCAAGTATTGTGTACTTGAACATATGAATGACTATCATCGTGCTTCTTTTAAAGAAATAGGATCATAACTTGAAATATTGGGCCTTTAGATGTAAGTTACACTTATTGAGAGACGCAGAAAAGCCCTTAGTTCACAATATCACATGCTGGTAAATATTTTATTTAGCTCTTAGCCTTTGTAGTCTTCTGTAAGATTGCCTTTAATGCTGCTACCAAGTCCTTAGTCCCTTCCTTTTCGACTTTTTGTGGCCTGGCGATTGTCATCCTACCTTTGAACTTTGTTTCTATAAGGAACGAGATAAAGTGAGCAGGACACTAAGAACTTAAGGAAATACCAAAGGGGTGGGAGATTCTCAAAATTGGAGATTTTTGTGAATTTGCATACGGCGAGAGTCTAAAACAGGCTTTAAGAAGAACTGGTTTGGTGCCTGTTTACGGTTCGAATGGACAGATTGGATGGCATAACGAAGCTTTGGTGAAAGGCCCTGGCATAGTTATAGGTAGGAAAGGCAACCCTGGACCAATTAGTGGGGCACAAACTGATTTTTTTCCTATAGATACCACATTTTATGTTATTCCAAAGGGTAACTCAAATTGTATGCATTACCTTTTTCGCACTCTATCTTCACTTAAGTATCTAGTCTTGCATCAGATAGTGTAGTCCCTGGACTAAATCGCAAGATTGCCTACCACAGTGCTTGTCGCCCCTGAAAGTGTGTTGAACGTTTTTGAAAGCATAGCTAAAGTATTGAGTTTGAAGACATATCTGAATAACAAGCAAGCTAAGCTTTTAGGGTCGATTGTAAACATTCTTCTACCAAGGCTCATGACTGGAAAAATCAGGGTTCCCATTTGTGAATAATATGCCAAAAGTTATAGCTGAATCTGATGTTGAAGAAAACGTCTTGGCGATTCTGGATAGCCTTGGTCATAAAATCCTTCGAGGGGACAACGAGGCCTCTTTACCTGGAGGTGGATATTGTCAGGAACTTCATAATTTTCGAAAAAGATAAAGTAACTATAAAAAAAATTGCCGCGTATCATCAATACTGGGCAGCGAATAAAGCACTTGAATCGACTGTAAATGCGAGAAAGGGAAACAAAAAAGCCGGTATAGTATGGCACACACAGGGTTCTGGAAAATCTTTCACAATGATGTTCTATACAGGTAAACTCGTACGAGAGCTAGATAACCTAACTATTGTGGTTCTTGCTGATAGAAACGATCTCGATGGCCAACTATTCGGGACATTTGGAAGATGCAGGTATATCCTACGACAGGAGCCAGTTAGGGCCGAGTCAAATGAGCTGCAGAAACTGCTCGCGGTCTCTTCAGGTAGAATCGTATTTACTACCATTCAGAAATTCTTCCCTGAAGTGGGCAGAGAAAAATACCCCTCCTTTCCGACCGTGATAACATCGTCGTCATTGCAGATGAGGCCCACAGGAGCCAGTACGGATTTATCGCGAAGATTTTGGAAAGGAAAGATAAAACTCGGATAACTTATGGCTATGCATAGTAGCATTACCAAAAGCATCTTTCATAGGTTTCACCGGAACGCCAATAGAAAAAGCAGATAGGTCAACTCCTGCGATATTTGAGGAAGAGAAACTAGCCACTGGCAAAGATTTCGAAAATGGTTGAAAAGGGGGTTCAACTCTGCTGATATTATCATCGACAGCTTAGACAAATACGTACCCGGACTAAGTTTTGTAGGAGAGTTTAAGAAGCAGGTCGATAATTTAACACCCAAAGAGGGATAAATTAACAGAAAAGTACGGGCACCTATAACGGCTTGGGCTACCGTATATGTCGGCCTCCTTCTTCCTGTAGAAGTGTACATGATTGTTGGAAGGCTTGCTTTTGGGCCTAAAATCTTCGGAGATGACAATTGAGGGATCTTTTAGAATTACAAGAGGAATCAGATCCCCATGATGTGATAAGAGAAATACGGTTAGCGATGTCGAGGTCGGGCCTGTAATTTTTCATCTTAATAATCCATACTAAGGCCATAATACTTGTGATACCACACTGTCTGAAGGACTAATTGCTACGGGTGCATAAGTCAAAAGCCTTTAGCAGGAGCTTCCTTTGAAGTTTTTAGCACATGGTGGCGGTGGAATCGAAGCAAACGATGAAGGTCCAACTATTGCTAGCGTTGTCCGTGAGCAACGTCTAACTTATACATACCCTCATCCAACCAATTGGGGTGCATTTGAAGTAGTTAGCCTAGGTACGGCCCAGAACCGACACAATGCGTATACTTACTTTTTACTGCCATCGCATAATGACGATAAGTGTATGGTTATCGATTGAGTCCACCTAAGAGAAGACGACCAGATCCCTGCTAGATAGCGCCCAGTTGGCAATGATTAGGCGACTATAACATTGATGTAGATTGTATTATTAGTATGAGTTAGACTTGCAGCACAGGTTTCGCCGGCAAGCAGCACAGGTTTCGCCGGCAACAAAGTTTTAATAGATACAGATCTATTAGGTATGTATAATTCAACTTGCTTTCTTAAAAGTGGCACATAGTTTAGTTTATTCGCTTCAAAAATGTGAGATTTACAAACGATAAAATTACCCCTTGTATATCGTTAAGAAATAATTTTGGGAGGAAAACAATCAAGTAGGAAAGCAAACTGACTTAACCATAAGGAAATGGGTGTGGGCATATGCCCAGTATGTGGCAGACGGGGTAAGCCTAAGTGGTAAAGCCCAGAATGCTAATAGTCAAAGAACTTCGTAAGTGAGGGCGTAAATTAAGGTATGCAAAACAGTTAGTTTATACTCATTTTGAAGGCAGCAATAGAAATGACTTTTGTTTTACCGATACTGTAGAAGAAGCTCGGAAGGACGAAGTATGGTTCACGTATCACATAAAGTAAGTAAATATCATGTCTCTAATCCTTTTTATCTCTACATGTGAGCCTATAGGAATCCTGTTGAAAACGGAGCATAAAATATTGACAGAATCCGAAGAGCATAGAATAATTAAGTATGCCGTAGCGAAAGGACTCGTAGAAATTGGCTATATGGCCGGCGTAGAAGTGCCCCGCCCAGGGGGCGGCTTTTTCGACATCTATGGCAGGAAAGGAAATAGCGAGATTAAGGTTAAAGTATTGAAAACCAATGTACCCGAACGGCTAATTGTGAAGGTCAAAGAGGGCATACCACAAGTGTTAGAGACATCAGAAACAGGTGGGAAGGGCAATAGCAAAGTAAAATTATCTGTATCCCTGCCTTAATATACGGTTCGGCCAAGGACACAACAACAGCGACAGTTGCCAAAACAGATTCGGAGCACGTCGAGATATCTAAACTTAGAGTGTTTATACAAACCTTTAACAGTCTCTCCGGATGCGAGTGGGAGGATGTCAATGAGTATGACGTTACAAGAGAGTTAATTAAAACTGGTGAATTTGATGACGAGCAGTTAATGGAAGATTATATTATGAAGGCTATGGAAATTGACATCACATCCAGGAGTCTTTTAATGATATTATATTAGTGTGCCCAAATAAATGGACAAGTTTGAAGCGGGCCCGTCGGGAATCGAACCCGAGACAGCCGGATTTCTTCCAATAGATAAAAGTCCGGTACTCTACCTGGCTGAGCTACGGGCCCTGGTACACTTAGGCTCAGACGGAGTATAATTTAATTTTATAGATATAACCGAACTGGTCAGATTTTGATAATATTATTCAAATAATAATAACTCAGCTTTTCGAAAACCCTTTTCACTAGATCAAAACATTTTAATTTGTTTTTAGAATGCGTCCATATATGCCCGGGTAGTATAGAGCGGCTGGGTCGTACTCAGCTTCATACATTCCGGTCCAGTATGGGGGACTGTCACTCCTTCGACCCGGGTTCGAATCCCGGCCCGGGCGTACGTAATTTTTTTATTTGAAAACTGGGACTTCAGAAGCGATTCTTGTATAGGTTTCATAGTCTCTTACAGCAATAAAAGACAAGGTCGTATTTTGTTCAAAATCATTATCTAGAATTTCGCCATTCATCGTGTAAACTTTACCGCCGGATTCGTTGACAACTAGATAGGCAGCAGCCATATCGGTAATTCTTATTTTGTTTCTAAAATCTAAATAAGCATCTAGAAATCCTCTTGCAAGGTAACATAGTTCCAATGCGTTTGCCCCAAAATGGCGGGCGTGTTTAAATTTAGACAGAAGATATGAGAGACTGCTAAAGACCTCATGCGAGACTCCGGATATATTCATGCCCACAACCATATCTTGCAAAGTATCTTCCGACTTGCGGGTATTTTCAAGCCTTTCTCCATTCATGAACGATCCCTTGCCCTTTGAGGATGAGTATATATCACCTGTTCCCAAATCCATGACAACAGCATCCGTGATTGAGCTCATTTTATAATCAGTGGCAAAAGCTAGGGAGCAGCAATAAAAGGGAATACGGCGCATCGCGTTAGTAGTGCCATCAATGGCATCCATAATTAGATAACCCGAATCTCCTTTGATAAGTCCGCACTCTTCTCCGATTACAGTTGGCCTAAAGTGGTATTTTTCTATAGTGTCTAGCACTGCCTTTTCGGCAATAAGGTCCAGTCCAGTTGAAATGTCACCTCCGGCACCTCTGCCAAATTCGGTACAAGCTTCCTTAGTCCCAGCTATTTGGTTCGTCTGCTTTAAGACTTCAGATGCTGATTCCTTCAATATATCAAGTACTGCCATAGATGAATCTAGCGATCCGATACTACCTATAAACCAAAAACTTGCATTATATTGGCTAATTATAGGATAGTCGTACT
>JBQCDO010000306.1:0-4339 GCA_051961195.1 Nitrososphaeraceae archaeon
CCAAATTATGTTAACACAGAAGGTCTTGGAAATACTGGCACTAGCGGCTTCACAAGATGGAATGACCATTCAAGAGATAAGTGCTAGGAGTAAAGAGGATCAAGAAAGCGTTAGAAAAGTCCTCCGGCAATATGCTCCAATTCCGTCTTACGAAAGCCCACTTCTTACAGAGGAGGAAGTGAAATCATACAATAGGTCACTAGAATTGGACCTAGAGGACACAATCCAACAAAATATTATAACGGTACAAATTACTAACAAGGTGGAGAAACATTCTTTATCATTATTCGGAATACTGTTAGTCCTTACTCTTGTGCGATATCACCATATGAATCGGCGAAACCTTTACCTTCTTGGCAAATATTCGCTTCAAGAAGCATTTGACATAGTAGCAGCAAATTACAAGAACAAGCTTCCTCTGATATTCGGCCAATGGGATACAATAAAGGATATATTGAAATTACATTTGGTCTATAGCTTTGATGTCATAATTGAACATGGGGCTCGTAGGAAGTTCCTCGAAACACCGATCGTAATGAAAGGCAATAAGGAATATTATGATGCATATCGGGACTTGACCATCAGTAATAGAATGCAGATGAGTGAACTTTATAATAGAGGGATAATGGCGCTAGAACGTTTCCATTCTAATAATAAAGATAAGGAAAATAATAATCGATACTGGGAGAACCCGAAGACCATAGCAATATACAGGAAGCTGATCGAAATTCGTACCTTGCTTGGATATTCTTCCATTACTGGGGCGCCAGGAAGACAATCTGCCGATAATAAAGACACTCTTAGTTATGCCCATGGTATAGATGATATTCCCACAATCTGTGTATTGGAAAGAGCATTCGCATATGAAATTACCTTTCTATATTATCTGAATCTTAATTCAGATAGATCTATTCCAAGACTATTTCCCCTAAATGTTCATTACATTGCAGTCGGCGATTATATTCTTTCAGAGAAGACAAAACAATCGGAGGAATATTCACTGGCCTTACCGAATTCGCCAAGAGAAAGACTTACAGCTATTCTAAGGAAGAATAGGCAAGTAAAGGAGTGGTTTTCTAATTGTATTAGTAACTGCATCCAATTCCGAAATGCGGCTGATGAAGTTATGTCTGCATTCTATAGAGACATTAACTGAAGAATACTATTCGAGGAAAATAATACCTAATTCTTTATTTGTGGCTTTAGTTGTCCTGAATCTATAAGAGACTGAATTAGCTGCTCAAACTTTTCTTGTTTTTTTGCTAGTACATCTATTTGTCTTTCTTTCTCATTCTTTTGTTCGATAGTCTCGGTATAGGCATCATAAGTCAGTACCATTCTACATTTCGCACAGAATCTGCTGTCATGTTTATTTGGTTCGCTGCAATTAGGACATTGGGTTGGTCTAAGTGCGTCTGACAATTTCTGGTCTTTTATGACAATCCCATATGCTTCCAATAAACTTTCACTTGCTTCGTTTCCAAAATAGTGAATGTATTTCTGAGGCATATTGGAACTAATAGACCAGCCTGCAAACTGGCGCAAAGTATGTTCCTTTAATATCTTGGACTTTTCTGTCAAAGCACTATGTCTTCTTATATATGGATTCCATGGCTTCTTAAGCAATTCACTTATCTTCTCTTTATCTTTCGATGGTACATTCGAATTCAATAATAATTTGGGAAAGATTTGAGTTTTGTAATCATCGTAAATCCTGTTTAGAGACCTTATATCTAAAATCCTCCCTAAACTTTTTCCAGTTCCACACAAAAGTATAGCGTTAGGATTTCCTGGATGGGGATGTTCGTGATCAAGATAGTCCTTAATGTAAGGAATGGAGTCTATCAGAGGTATGTGTCTTGGACCTGTCTTTCCGTTGACCAAAACTTCTGCATATTGCCTGTTTCCTGCAGATTTAAAGGCAATATCCTTTATTCTTAGTTTTAACAACTCATGTGGTCTACATCCTGTATCACGTGCCATTACGTGGAAGCATTTGTTTCTTTTTGAAGGACAATATTTTAGAAAAAGTATGTCCTCTTCTATAGTCCACAGGTCAGTCGGTTTATAAATTGATTTTTCTTTTCTTTTGAGTCCTGGTATATTTTGAATAACTTCTGGCTTGGACCTTTTGGTTGGTTCTATGTCAGGAAAATACAACCATTTAAAGAATCTAAGTAGATGTATTCTATATGTGTTATAGGTTCCTATCCATCTATGCATCTGATCAGTTGTCTCATTTCTACGAAAGCTGTTTAAAAATGCTAAAATATCTGATTTTGTTACAATATTAAATGGCTTATTTTTGTTAAATTTGGAAAATATGCTTAAGAGTTTAATAATATCCTTTCTATAATTATCTGATAAATTGACTTCAGTTCTCATAGCGTTGATATAATTAATTATGATAAACACATTCCTATCCGCAGTATTGTGCAGATATTTAGAAAATTGAGGCTGCAGACCTACACAAACATCTTCTATATCTCTTTCTAGTGAAGTAACTGAATTGTTATTATAATAATAGATGTCAGAATGATTACCATTATTAATAGCGATGCCTTCTACCATATTTACGCTGTTTCCAGTTAAAATTGTAACATCAGTATTCCTCTTCAAGTATCAGATAAATGATGGTCGCCTAGCTATATAACTTCCTATTCTTTAGGAAATAATTTAGCGATTATAACATATGAAGCAATAGCTTGAGTTATGATCTAAAAATGTTATTGAACCTTGCTGTGTTAAAGAAGATAATTCATAAGGTCACCATTTCGGTAACCACGTATGTCCCCAATGAAGTACAAAATTCCTGGGCGTGTTAGCGATTGAATTACTAATAGTGACAATTGTTTGAACGTTACAAATGCATGAATTGGCCACGCCATCACAAGTAACTACATATTAACCTAGCATGATCTGATGTATGACAGGCAGAACGTAGCACACGCAAATGGCTTAGTTACAAATGAACTATTCTCATCAATGTATATGTATATCGAACAGTCAGTCTATACATATGATGTCTCATTTTTGAAAATATTTATAATGTCGTATGCTGCATATCGTCTTAGAACAGTTTTTCCGATATGACTAAACTGGATTTGAATCAAATATTATCCGATACGTTAAAACTTGCTTGTGAACTAAATACCTTGCTTTACAATCACTAATTGCTGCTATCTATAGATATCGGAATTTGTACTGTCGCAGATTGTTTCTGAGCCAGTGAATCTATCACAAGTACTGATAGTTTTAGCGTTTATCGAGCTCAAATTAATTTTGTCTTCTATATGCAATCATAGCAAGAGTCAAATCTGAGAACAATACTTAAAGCTCTTCAGTGTGTTATAGTATAAGGCATTCATTCATAGAATGTATCTTGTAGAAAGTAACCATTTATAGTCTAGAATCTGAGGCGTTCAAATTCGCCCATAATAAACTTAGCACCGGAAGGTAGTAAGGCCATAGATTGTTTCATAGATTCGCCCATTCTTTCGTCTTTTTGCATCTTTGACATTACTTCTTTCATATGTTGTCGATCTTTGTAATAGATTGACTCAATCCATACTTCCTCGTCTTGGTTTGCTGAAACGGTATTGGCAATGTTATCAAACCCATCCATTGGTACATTGTTATTGCTTAATTTGAAAATGTCATAGTGTAGAATACCATGTTGCTTCAACATATTGTAGGCTTCATTGCATAGCTGCAACATTGCATCATGATTGTTTTTAGGAACCCGGTAGATAATATGTGAAACTAGACTGTCACCTATTGAATCAAACTCGCTCATGAAATTATAGTACATTTGATTGGTATAAAAATGGTTAAGGGATCAAAAGTATAGTAGCTGCATTGAATCAATGCCTAATATTAAGATCCAAAGTTATCTTTCTTTCCGAATAAGGGTCCTTAACGGCTCGTTATGTCATTATCTTTCATAATCATGAAAAACGATTCGAATCTATCAGCGGCTGACCCACACCTTTAATCATTTATGAGTTCGATATGACAATATTTAGCTCACCTCATGATAGATATGCATACAGGAATTCCGAGTTTATCTGCTACTCATCGGCTATGTATATCCACACTGTTCTATACATCTGATATCCCACTTTATCTGATGTTTATAAACTCATTCGCATTACATCTGTATAGAAGAACTTCTCCCGATACACTTGTCTTGTCTTGTCTTAACAGTATACCATATGGTCTAAATTAGATTGGTAATGCAAGAATAAGTTATGAGTACCTAAAATTACCATTACATTCTATAATGATAATTGGCCATGCAACAAGGGCTTATTTTTTAATAATATCAGAGAAAATATGT
>JBQCDO010000307.1:0-6012 GCA_051961195.1 Nitrososphaeraceae archaeon
CGGTAGATTCATCGTCAGATAAAACATGATCGTAGGTTTGCAATCGGCCCAGATCGGTTATATTATATCTAAATGGCTTGTGGCTCATGTCACGATCAACGTATTTCAATTCGTAAAGCTTTTTCATAACACGTGAGGTATGTTCACGAGTTCTTCTTATGCCTCTTTGTAATTCCCTCGATGTCAGAGGACCGTTCAAAAGCAATCTTAGAATTATCTCCGATGTATTACCAGTATGCAAAAATTCCTCTGATGCAGCCATTTTAGCATTGCTGGAATCTGTAATCACGTGACTAGGCTCTAATAATTCATTGCGTTTCTCAGAATATTGTGATATTTGTTGTGATGTAGAGTTATCTATGGCGTGATTAACGGTCTTTAAGCTATTACCTGACTTAATTATCTTTGATTCAATCAATTCAGTCTTGATTTTCAATTCATTGATGATATCATCGTACTGGCTTAGCCGATGATTATATTGGCTAATAATCGCATCAATAACCTCTATATTTGCAAGATTACTCGTTTTAAATTGTGATTTAATTCTATAGTAAATTATCATTGCCACTGCTCCTAAGAGAAATGATATAAGAGCATATGTCACAATAGCGGTATCAAAAAATTCTAACATCACATAATGTAGTGATTAATTGGTGATTTAATCTTATATATCATAGTTCAATTGATGTTAGAAAGGCTGGAAATAAGCTGGTCCATCTTAAATATCACGGTAGTTATATCAATATCACGTATAAGATCACTGTCAGACTGACTTATCCTTGCAAGGCGATCAGACAACTCACTAATTGTGTTGAATGCTTGTTCATCCAAGACATTAATAATTTTTAGCAACATTATGCTGTATACAACACCAAAAATCTTATTCTTACACTGTCTTACCTGTCTATAATATGCTCCTGAACTTATACCATCCAATAATTTTTGCTTATCTTTTACCTTCGAAATTATATATAATTGTCTGTCAGTAAATAAAGAATTTTTAACAATGTGCCTCAGAAGATCATTAAAACGCGAATCCGTTGCCGACATTTACTATACAAATTTGTATAGTCCTTAATATTAAACCTATTCTCGGGATCTGGATTAGATTAAGGGATTGCGAGGTAATAATATATTACTAAATGGTACTGCGCAAGCAATGTGAAGAATGAAATTGAAAAATACATTCAACAACAAATAAGAGAACATGGTACGATTTGCTTTCCTCTTATAGATTCGGAAAATGTTACAAATGCAGGCAATATCGCTGCAAAGGTAGAAAGATTGGGAGCATCGGCAATTCTGATTGGTGGATCTTCGGCAGTTGATCAGATCGATTTGGCTAAAGTAGTGTCTGATATTAAGATAAGCGCTAAAATCCCGGTCATATTGTTTCCTGGGAATGTTACGGGAGTAGTTCCTAAGGCTGATGCCATACTGTTTACTTCGTTGCTTAATTCTGAGAATCCCTATTTTATAACCGAAGCCCAAGCATTAGGATCTATATCGGTTAAACGATATAATATCGAACCATTGCCGACTGGATATTTGATAATTGGTGAGTATACTACTGCCTGGTATGTAGGAAAGGCGCGTGGAATACCTTTCGATAAAAACAGTATAGCCGTTATGTATTCCTTGGCTGCTCAATATTTGGGAATGAGGTTTTTATACTTGGAAGCTGGTTCTGGATCTGCCCGGAATGTTTCGTGTGAAATGATAGCTGCTGTAAGAAAGCAATACGAAGGAGTAATTATCGTAGGGGGTGGAATCCATAGTCCTCAGACAGCGAAAGAAATGGCAGATGCTGGTGCGGATATTATTGTAATCGGAACCATGCTGGAAAAAGGAGATTGGGAACAAAATTTTTCCTCAATTGTTAATTCACTAAGGCAGTGAGTGAGGTAATTTTCGTGACGATAATAGAGGATTCTGAAATTTATTTAAAGGATATTCAAATGCCAAAATATTATCTAAACACTCAACGTAATATTTTGAGAAATATCCAAAATAACTTCGAACTTGCAACTAGAGCACGCAAGAAGGGATTAGATGTTTCAGATAAAGTTGAATCCAAAATTGCTTATGATTTGTCGGATAGAGTCGCAAAAATGCACAATATTGATATAGCAAATCGATTGCGTGTGTTACTTGCCCAAACTAGCAAAGAGAACGCAACACTAAAGATTGCCGAAGAAATTGCCTTAGGAGAATATGGTACTGGCGATCTTAGAACTAGATTAGATAATGCTGTTCGTGTCAGTTTAGCAGTAGTCACAGAAGGTGTAACAGTTGCTCCATTGCAAGGAATCTCTGATGTTCAAATAAAAAATAATATAGACGGTAGTAAATATCTTTCAATTTCGTTTGCCGGTCCTATTCGATCAGCAGGGGGCACAGAGGCAGCATTAACGATGTTGATAGCAGATCATGTTAGAAAAGTCGTCGAGTTAGATAAATATGTAGCAAACTCCTATGATGATGAAATAGGAAGGTTTCTTGAAGAATTACGAATTTATGAACGTGAAGTAGGGAATTTTCAGTTTAAAGTGTTAGATGAGGATGTAATTGGGTGTATAACTAATTTACCAGTAGAGCTAGATGGTGTAGATACTGATCCAGTAGAGGTCGTTGGTCATAGGAATATGAGAAGAATTTCTACTGACCGAGTTCGTGGAGGTGCCTTACGAGTAATGAACGACGGCTTAATTGGGAGAAGTAGAAAGTTACTCAAAATTGTTGAGCTATTAGGATTAGACGGTTGGTGTTGGCTTGGAAATCTCAAAGGTGCGATCCAAACAGGTAATGAGGATGCCGTAAACCATAGAATGTCTGAGGTAATTACGGGAAGACCGGTGCTTTCTATGACAAAGAAAATTGGAGGTTTTAGATTAAGGTACGGTAGGTGTTATAATACTGGTTTTGCAACTGTAGGAATTCACCCAACAATACCCATTTTATTGAGTCATGCTATTGTGGTAGGAACACAAATTAAGATGGATGTACCAGGAAAGGCATCCACAATAGCACTTGTGGATGCTATAGAAGCCCCAATTGTTAGACTTAATGACGGCAGTGTTTTACAAGTATCCTCATTAGAACAAGCCATAAAAATTAGATCGAGTGTTGAAAAAATACTTTATCTCGGAGATATACTGATAAGCTATGGTGACTTTCTTGAAAACAATGCACAGTTACTTCCTGCTAGCTATGTAGAAGAAATCTGGGCTTTAGAATTACAGTCAAAACTTGGATCTATTCATTCATCTTCAATTAATAATGAATCAATCCATGAACGATTAATTCAATTGTCAAGGAAACCTTTAGTCGTACTTCCTACTGTTGAAGAAGCCTTTGATATTAGTAAGAGACTTGGCATTCCTTTGCATCCAAGATATTCCTTCTTTTGGGATTCTGTTACCATAGAAGATGTCATATTCTTGAATGAGAAACTAGAAGAAAGTGAAGTTTCTATTAATGATAATACTCTACATTTGCATAATACTAATCCTAGATTAAAGGACATTTTAGAGCGACTTGGAGTTGATCATTCAATAAGGAATACGATCTTAGTGATCAATAACTTGGAGCAAATCTATTCTCTAAAAAATTTATTACCTTTTAAGACAAATAAAACGAAAAGTCAGATCTCTTCTATTAGGAATAATATAGAGTATACAAAAAATGCAACTGAATTTGTGTCTAAGATCTCTGGTGTCACAGTTATGCCAAAATTTGCTTCCTCGATTGCAGTAAGAGTGGGCCGCCCTGAAAAAGCCGCTGAACGTAAAATGAAACCTCCTGTTCATGTACTCTTTCCTGTCGGATCTAAAGGCGGTGCAACACGCGATCTTCTGAAAGCATTGAAGGATCAATCATTTTATGCAGAAATTGCGAACAGATATTGTATTAACTGCAAACTTCCGTCTACTGGTATAAGTTGCAGTAAATGCGGTGCGGATACTCCAATACGCAATTTATGTATAGTTTGTAAAGAGGAAGTTACTGAGAATTCGAGTAGAATGCGATGTCGTAGATGTGGTAAAGATTGTAGAACTTATTCCCCAGTTAGCTATCCGCTAAAAGTAGTGATTGAAAAAGCACAACAAATGCTTGGTATCAAAGTATCTGAGCCGCTGAAAGGAGTTAAGATGCTTATGAGTAAGGATAAGGCTGCAGAACCATTGGAAAAAGGAATTTTGAGAAAAAAACATAGTATATATACTTTTAAGGATGGCACTGTCCGATTCGATGCAACAAATGAACCATTGACTCACTTCAAACCCAAATGGATAATGACTGACATAGAAAAACTGAAGGATTTAGGATATACTAGAGACTATCTTGATCATGAATTGATTTCCCCAAACCAACTGGCTGAACTATTAATGCAAGATGTCGTAATACCTATCGATTGCGCCAAACATCTACTCAATGTAGCCAAATTTGTAGATGAAGAACTTGTAAAAATATATCATTTAGAGCCTTGTTATAACGCATCCTCTATTTATGATCTAATAGGCCAACTTGTTGTTGGATTGGCGCCACATACATCCGTAGGCATAGTCGGAAGAATTATTGGTTTTACCAATTCTCAAGTATGCTTGGCATCTCCAATCTGGCATTCTGCAAAACGTAGGGATTGTGATGGTGACGCAGATTCTATAATGCTATTGATGGATGCTTTCTTAAATTTCTCAAATGATTTTTTGCCTGATAAGATTGGTGGTCTTATGGATGCTCCATTATTGATTCAACCAACAGTGTTGCCATATGAAGTACAAAGACAGGCTCATAACCTGGATATCTCTCAAATCTATCCATTAGAATTCTATGAGGCTACAT
Organism: Nitrososphaeraceae archaeon; assembly: GCA_051961195.1. GTDB lineage: Archaea > Thermoproteota > Nitrososphaeria > Nitrososphaerales > Nitrososphaeraceae > JARBAU01. Next base: position 4,846 of record JBQCDO010000307.1, read on the forward strand.
GGAAACGAGGCAAAGCTGGAGACTTTGTCTCTAAAATAGAGACGGTAAAAAACAGGATTGGGAAGGAAAATCAGTTCTTTGATTATTTGTTTACACATATTACAGACTTTTTGACAACTAATGTATCTCGTAGTGCATACTCAACTCTTAATACTATGGATGAAAAATTGGATATGCAAATCGCTACTGCAAAGTTGATTAATGCAGTAGATACTGATGAAGTGGTATCAATGGTACTGACTACGCATATATTGCCTGATATTATGGGTAATATGAGATCGTATTCTTCACAAGGTTTTAGATGTAGTCATTGTGGAGAGAAATATCGTAGAGTACCACTTATTGGTAGATGTGTTAGATGTGATAATGAATTATTACAAACAGTTACCCGCGGATCAGTAGAAAAATACATGGATATTGCTGCAAATATGTGTAACCAATTTAAAATGAATGATTATCTTCAAAGTAGAATAGAATCCTTGATGACAGAATTGAAACTGAACTTCAAAGAAGAGAAAAAAGAACAATCAACGTTAATGGAATTTATGGATTGATTACGTTTGTTACTCTACATTTTCTTGTTATACAACTCCAACAATCTGAAGTAAAAATACTAAACATGTAAAAATGTACACTAGCTTCAGTACAATGATCACTTGTACGATCAAATATTTATGATCGATAAAATAGCTAAATAATTTTAGTACTAATATAAGCTTCCCATAAATACCCGTTTTCCATTCTACTAGTTGATTCTATTATGAAATACAGAAGTAGAACTGACATAGTTAAATTGATACTTGAGGCCGCGAATGGAGGTGGGGCTAATAAATCAAAGTTGATGTACAAAGCATTCTTATCGTTTGCACAGTTAAAGGAGTATGTGACACTTCTACTTGAAAATGGCTTATTAGGATACGAAGAAGGCAATCATTTCTATAGAACAACCGATAAAGGTATGCGTCTATTGCAAATATACAATCGAATGGAGGAGCTAACTCTAGTTATTAAATCTGGTAAAGAGGCACAAAAATCTGATTACCACACTTTTTAATCCATATTTTGGTTATCATGGTAGGTAATCCAAGACTGATTGTATATACTAATTGTAGGTCTATTTTATATTGTAATGTTATCCTAATCAATTTACTATGAGTAACAATTACA
>JBQCDO010000308.1:0-5822 GCA_051961195.1 Nitrososphaeraceae archaeon
GAAATGACTGGTCATAATCCTACATGTAGGTAAGTTGGGAACAGAACTTCATGTATTAATAACTGATGGACAAGGTATTCCATATCTGTTAATATTAACTGGGGCTATTACACATAATATCAAGCCTACTATAAAAAATATACACTGTATAATATCATAGTCAAAGGATCGTCTTATAATATCAATAAAGAGAAACAGAACCTCTATCTTGATATAGGATGTGACTTCCAGGATATTGTGAATGATGTTATCAAGAAAGGATACTTATCACACATTCGACATAGAAGGGAGCGATTAATAATAAAGGGCGGTAATCGTCATACTACGAAAAGAAGATGTATAGTTAGAAGAATTAGTTCCAGGCACAACAGGCTCAGAAAAACTTTTGGTTAGATATTAGAAGATAAAATACTATTTTGTGCTAGTATGTGTAGGCCGTTGTATTCTTATTTACATGAGGATAATTTCGGGACAGGTTGTAAAACCTAAGTAATCAAATAATTTGAGATCTAGTATAACAGATTAATCTCTGATTGTTACTTTTGTCATCTTCGCTTCTTCTGGATCTACCGGTGCGTCAGCGGAATCAGTGTTTAATGCCTCTATTTTATCTACAATCTCCATTCCTGAAGCAACCTTTCCGAATACTGTATATTGACCATCTAGAAAACTAGAGTCTTTTAGAACTATGAAAAATTGAGATCCGGCACTATCTGGATCTTGTGATCTTGCCATTGATAATGCACCACGAGAATGTTTGTTTTTATTGAATTCTGCTTTTACATTCCATCCTGGCCCGCCTGTACCCCAAGTACCTCGATTGGATAGGTTTCTCGTGTTAGGGTCACCACCCTGTATTACAAATTTAGGAACTATTCTATGGAAGATCAAACCATCATAGAATCCTTTTTTTGCCAATTCCTTAAAGTTATCTACGGTTTTTGGTGCGTGTTCAGGATAAAATTCTAACTTGATATCGCCAAACTTTGTAGTTATTATTCCAGTACTTGTCATTACTACCTCTTTTTTTATATGATTATATTAACTGATCATTAACGGGAAATGTATCATGCAAATAATTTTTCGATTTTGACATTAGGTGACCTTTCTTATACCTCGAATACCAACTGACGCTATAATTGCCTTGACCTTAGTTGCTAGTGTTATATTAATTAGTGACTCCAAAATCTTGGATTGAAAGTCTGTTGAACTTCATAGTGGGAATCCTAGTATACTATCATTATCAGCTGTTTCTCTAATTTTCAAATCACCACCACTATCATGCTCTATCTTCGTTACAGTGACATGTCAGTTCAGCCCTAATTCTAACAATTGATCTCCTGACCGCAACAATTACAAATTATTTCTCCGTATCTTGCTTTTGTCTAAATCTCTTTGATATAGTTTTAGAGATCGCTTCAGTTTAGAATCTTGTTTTGCCAGAAAATTCATCATTATATCTAGATTTATCGTATCCCTTGCAGTCTCATAATAAGTATGAATCAACATTACTGATCAAATATAATGCTGCTAAATTTCTGAGCCCGATAATTGCTAATATTATTGCGCATTATTTACTCGTCTTCATCATGGGCAATAACTCCAATGGATTCTAGATAATCTAACATGCTTTCCATGAATGCTTTCTTCTGTTCGTATGTCATGCCTGGAAGGAAATAATCACCACGTTTTTCAGAGGCAGCAATTAGTTCATCCACGGAAATGTTCTTTCTAGTCATGCCCTACGAGATCTTTCATTTGACTAGAGGTGTTCGGTTATACATTCTTATCATTGCCTTATGATATGGCACATCTCACCAATGAATCTGTATTCAGTTAAAGAAATTAGCATAATCTCTGACAAATTGTTCAAGCGATATAGGCCTCCGTCCCGTAATCTGTTCAACTACAGGAGTAGTTTGTGATGAGTAACCAAATCTAATCACACTATAGAGCTCCATCAATGCATCAATAAGCCAGTCCTCCATCCCCATCTTCTTCATTGCTTTGCGAGCGTCTTCTTCTGTTATGTTTACATAAGATATACTTCTACCTAGAGAATTAGAAAGAATTTCTGCTGCTTGACTATATGATAATGCCTCGTTACCAGTAATACCATATTTTTTGTATTCATGTTCTTGATTGCTTTTGTTCCCATTATTTTTAGCCAATAGTATTTTTGTAGCTACAGCTGCAATATCTCTGACATCTACAAAACCAACTTTTCCGTCTCCTGCAGGATGATAAATTGCGTTTTGATTTTTAATTGTCTGGCCAAAAAAGTTTATAAAGTTTTGCATAAATGCACCTGAGCGTAAGAAGGTGTATGGTATTCCAGATTCTTCTATATTCTTTTCCTCCTGTTTATGCCACCGTCCGATCATAATTCCAGGCTCAGCATCAGCATCTAAGACAGACAACTTCACTACATGTTTAAGATCAATTTTCTTTGCTTCTTTTATCAAACCGGAAGTAAGTTCATTCATGTTAGGTGCAGGTGGCGTTACTAGAAAGAGTTTGTCTACTCCGTTTAATGCATCAACAACAGATTCTGGTTTATTATAATCCAAATCAGCGATCTCAATTGTTTTATTTTCATCTCTAAGTCTATCAGCTTTATCTTTCGAATGAACAGCCGCTCTAACTCGGATACCTGAAGAAAGTGATGATGGTGATGTAAGTTGCTTAACTACTTCACTTCCAACGGTTCCAGTTGCACCGGTAACCAAAATGACAGTTTCATTAGTTTTGATAGTAGAAGTCATCAGTATTTTAATACAACAATATTACTTAAGTCTAGTAGTAACGCTTTGTTAAGTAGATAACCGATCCACAAGATAAGGAGGATACGCTCTCACACTTGCAATACCATATCGGCTGTTCTGGGTGGAGCTATTCAGCATGGCAAGGGCCATTTTGTTCTCTCAATCTAGAGAATTCTAGATGGCTAAGTTACTATTCTCATATGTTTGAATATGTGGAAATCGATTTTTCCAGAAGACAAGTCTTTTAATTAGTATTTTTTATCTACAGAGAAGTTAATAACTTGCGTTATTCCTGGTTCACCGAATACGTGAACCGCCATTCTTATTCCTCTATGGAGGCTGTTTAGAATCTTTCTATTTTTAGAGCCTTACCATGATGTTCAATTAACTGCTGCTTTTGCTCATCTGAAAACTTGTTAAAGTCCTCCTCATAATCTAAACAAAAGCCTTTCATGTCTCCATCATTTAGTTGCTCTCTACAGAAATAGGGTCAACATCTAACTTGTCAAACTTTTTGATTATATCCGCTATAGTCAAACCATTTTCTGTTGTAGCTCCTTGTAAATACTGAGTTCTACAATCTGTGTTGAGACGTTTTTTGGAAAATGAACTACAGAACAATCGTCACTACAGAACAATCGTCGTAACCCTTAATAGATTTCTTCAAAGATGTTTTACACATTCTTGCTGCATAGTGGCATGAAGAAACTCCGATTATGATGATTTGCAAGAAGCAGTTTAATTGAACATGATTTTATGATGATCATAGTCTATTGACCAACGTAGAAGAACGTCAAGAGATTTTTGAATGTCACTTATAGTATTGGGATGGGATGGGCAGCATTAGAAACTTTCTATTTATAATAATAACAATATGTCTAAAGATACAAGTGCTACTGGTAACATTGGAAACTTGACCGAAAAATTTTTACAAGTGATCTCGGTAGAGTAGAACTATTCTATTTCTTATCTTCATAGTCCAATCAAATATCTACTATAGTAGGATCAATCATTTAAGAGGATTTAGCATTCATACGCGAGATGATTGTGATCTAGCTCCCATTATTTCACTATTTACGAAATTCTCAAGCAGGATTCAACCATCCTCTGATCGGATTCGTTCCCATTATTCCCTAAGGTTCCATACTTAAAGCAATTTTTCATCCATTGTAACCAGCCTGTCCATTCCTCGTAATTGAGCACATTTTTTACGCATAGAATATGCATGGGAACTAATAAGCAAGATATAATATGCAAATTCTAACTCATCTGATGGTTTTTCAAGTTTATAGATGATTTTTTGGATTGATGGTTTTCAATTATAATCTCTATCATCTTGCGAACCTTTTCATCTAAGTTATTGAGAACACTATTTGTTGATGACTTGATAGACTCCGTATGTGTCTTTTTGAGAAAATTAGTGTTAATACCACAGTTCCTACTATCCCAATTGTTTTTGCTATACTCAGCATGTCAGAAAATCCTATTATTCCTTCAACCATTAGGCAAATGGAATAATTCTTTAATAAGCATTATCTACAGAATAAAAAGATGATACATAATCAAATTCTCTTAAGAAAACTTCATTAGCCGTTGTTGTATCTGTTTTTTCCAGTTTCTGCTTCTTGTTCTTCTTCTTTTAGCTGACGCCTTACAATTTTACGTTATATGATTTTTGTAAGTATGTTGTAATATAGGCTATGCCACCTGATATTATTCCTACACTTAGTAAGCCTGCAAATCCAGATATAGGTGGAATAAATTGAACCATAATTCCAACATTTGGTTGTAATTGAGAAACAGAAGAAGTACCGCCTGTAATGACTGAAAGTATCCCAGAACCTATCAACCCAGCAAATATCATAGTTAGTGTTGTGGCAGCACCTCCTACATTCATTCCGATAAGATGAATCCAAGCAAGTACAGATTTGATCCCACGAATCCTTTTTCTCATATCGATCTCAAGGTGATGGTAAAAAGTTGCTGTAACTGCAATTGCCACTACCAATATCATATAGAAAATATACCCAAGAAAGAACCATTTAGCTGGACCTTCAAATGACAAAGAGAGAAACTGAATAATATTGATTTTAGAAGAGAATAGTAATTGAATAGAAACAATGGATATAGTGAATCCTGTAATTATTGCACCCTGAATTATTGCAGATATTATAAACCTGTTACTCCAGACTCCATTAATAGACATGTGATGATAATTAGTGTAATTACAGCATACAAATAACAGTTTGTATGAGATGCTGACAATAGAATAATAATAATAATAATAATAATAATAAATGTAGAGTATAATTCAGTAGCTGAAGCTATCAATATAGGGGATCTTGATTTCCGCATGACGCTATATGGGGCGGATGCAAGTTTTGAGTCGCAACCAGGAAAACTTACAAAAAGTCCTGAATCTATACAACAAAGTATACGTAGTTTCATTGATTTCAAGGGCAGAATGAACCAGTAATCCATAATGATAGATTTCATATCAGTACTTTGGAGCTTTCAGTAGAATTAACAATAAATTAAGATGACCCCCTTGATCAAAAATTCAAATATCTTAAGTCTGGGTGCCCAACAGTAGAGCAACACTTAACAGTAAGGTTTTAAATATCATTGTCCAATGGCAAATGAATTGGAGAGTTCAGATATAATAATTATTGGAGGAGGACTTGCAGATCTTACCAATGCTGCGCTGCTTGCCCGTTCTGGAAATGTAGTAACGTTATTTGAACATTCATCTAGACAAATTGGAGGTCGTGCAAGGACTGCAGAAATAGACAGTTTTTAACTTAATCAAGGACAGCATGCACTATATCTCACTGACGCAGAACGTATGTTTGCAAAACGAATGAATGCTACTACTATATCCCTTAACTCTAGCCGTGCATCTCTTGTAACACACCCAGCTGAGATCTCCGAATTAATCCTTAATGCAACTAAAGGAGTGACAAAGTAGTATGACTTCAAGCACAATCATCACCAAGGACGGGACTGAAATCTACTATAAGGACTGGGGCAAAGGTCCTGTCGTAACTTTTTCGCATG
>JBQCDO010000309.1:0-6734 GCA_051961195.1 Nitrososphaeraceae archaeon
ATTGGCCGTTATTTAATCAGGATGCTGCAAGCTTAGGCATTCTTGGCCCTGAATCTGAGTATCGCACCTATCTTGCCCAAACTCGCTATCTGCATTCCCTCCTCAGATTTACCTGATATGACCTCGATCCTACTTCCAGTCATAGTGGTCAATTCCTCCAGATAGTCAACTATGTCTTGCTCGCTAGTTTCATAATCCAATCCTTGGCATGAGGGACATGGAGTTGAAATTAGTTCCTGCTTCTCTGCAAATGCTTTACTTTTATCTATGAATTTTTCGCTAATATATCCACACTTTTTACATCTAGATGTTATTCTGACGGTGGAGACATCGTCGGTAACAATAACCAGGTCTACGGCACCATTTTGCAATGCCTTTATAATATCCGTGAGCCCGTATATACCAAGTCCACTTTCTGAATGGACCTCACTCATAAATCTTTTCACTAGTTTCTTTTCCTCCATAAGCCTATATTCGGACATGATTCCTTGATCATTTATTTTGTCGACGATCTCTCTCACACCCTCCTCGCCTGAATACGAAGTATCTAAAGTTGAAATAACACTATTTTGTAGTCGGTAATCCAAATACTCTTCTCTCAAAAAAGTCTCCTTTGTGGGACCAGGTCCTCCTACAATGATCCCTTTTACTTTATATTGTTCTACAAAGATAGTTTGTGCCCGGTGTGCAACACGATGGTAATACTCGTTAAGTTCGTTGTCTCTTAACCGTTCAAATCTTCTCGCGGATTGTCCGCCCTGTCTATGCTTACCAGCCACTCCTGAAGTGAGCTCATCAATGGTTTCCCATCGATCACCGGTTAGCACACCCAGTCCTGCTTCCTGCGTATCCAAAGCTAATATAGCAATAACTCGATCGTCTTTTAGCATGTCTTTTATATGTTCAATCCAGAAATGATCATCACATCGATACAACTGGATCTGTACGGGCTTAGGAGGGATAACAGGAAAGATTTCGATTTTTTCGGTACCTAGACCCTTGCCAGTGGAAAGTGCACCACAGAATATGACAAGGCCATTCTCTGGTGTAGTTCTGTATAGCTTTAAGTACTCGATGGTTCTGCTAAGTGCATCCTGAACATGCGTTCTTGTGAGGTCAGACTTGATATTGGATGCAGTTCCAGCCTCATCTCGAAGTTGGGAGATTACATCAAAGATAGGGCGTCGCGGAGGAATATAGACTGTAACGAGCTCAGTGCCATGACCGCTAATCTTCGATAGCTCGTTCAACATTTTTTTTAGCTTGTACCTCTTTACAGAGTCCCACTTCGTCTGTGTAGCCTCGTTACTCATAAATTATCTTGACACAAAAAATTCTGCACGTAAGCAATATAAGGCTATCAAGCTAATTTCTAATATTTTGTTATTTGATTTACCAGGTTTATAAGGTAATACATCACATAAACGACCATCAGCCGATGCTTCCTAGACTAGAATATATCAAGCAACTTCGTACAAAGCTGGGAATAACACAACGGAAGTTGGCAGCTCAGGTTGGGATCAGCGCATCGATGGTCAATCAGATCGAAACCGGAAGATGCAAACCTAGTTATGAGACCGCCAAAAAGATTTTTGAATTCCTAAACTCCCTGGAGGGAAAATCAGCTATGAAAGCGGCAGATATTTGTAGCAGGATTTTAGTTTCAGTTCAAAAAATTGAATCTATACATGATGCGATTAGTAAGATGAGGGATCATTCTATAAGTCAGCTCCCAGTCTTTGAAGATGGGATAGTCGTAGGGATATTAAGTGAAGATCGACTTGCAAAAACGATTGCGGAAAGTAACAATAAAAACCTTAGCGATATGTCAATCGCGTCTGTTATGGAACCCCCGCCACCAATAGTTGACGTATCTACGCCGGCTAAAGCCTTAATTCCTTTGGTCAGATTTTCCAAGTGTGTCCTGGTTAGTGAGACTGGGAATGTAATCGGGGTAATAACCTTAACGGACACGCTAAAAATGGTCGAGTAAATTATTCTTTGATGTCCTCCAATCCAATGCAGCAATCTGCGCACTTGAGGCAATCCGTGCATAAATTCACAGGATAGTTCGGCTGCAAAATCAGCCCACATAAGGCGCATTTCTTTTCAGGGACTGCCTCTATTAAGCCGTTATTATCCATATGCACCCATTTTGCTTTGACATTATATAATTTATACCGACACTTTCGTATTTCGATGGACATTCTAAAGAGAGTCGAACTAATAATACTCTACAAGTACAACTTGGCTTAATGGGATATGGCTTCGCACATTTCTATCAAGACACCATTCATTGATTTTGGGTGAAAAAATGTGATCTTTCTATCATAGGAACCCTTCCGAACATCACCAAGCATTCGAAGCCCGTTAGAGCATGCCTTTAAAATATCCTCTTCTATGTTATCTGCAGTAATGGCAATATGATGAAGCCCTTCTCCGTTCTGATTAAGGAATTTATTTATAGGACTATCTTGAGCAGTAGGCTCCATTAATTCAATTCTGGTATCTTGCAATTCCAAAATAGCAACCTTTACCTTCTCATTTGCAACACTTTCGATGTGTACCTTGTCTACTCTAATCAATTTTTCATAGTTCTTCAACGCCTGATCTACATTATTTACTGCTATTGCAACATGATCAATTCTCATAATGAAGTACAAGAATTGCGCTCCTTATTATTAAACTACCATAAGCAGGTTAGTGGCCTCGCATCTTTGATGGGAGGCTGTTCATTTACCAGTGAAGAGTATATAAGCCTCCCATATTGAACGTAAGTTGAAATGAACCGATCAGATCGAAGAACTCGTGCTCACAGCTCTAAACGCTATGGTAGTAAGAAATTTGCCAAGGCAGAGAGACGGAGTCGAAATAAGACGTAGCTAGCTTTAGTCTTTTCAGAATTTGGTTTCATTAATCATCATCATATTTACCTTAATCGGTGCAGAAGACTATGTAGGAGTAATTATCAGAACGATATTCGTGGCTGATAACTACCAAACACCTGCTTGAACGAATTGTTGATTTCACCTAAAGTAATGTGACTTTTAATGGCATTTACGATATGTGGCATTACATTATCCTGTCCCTCAGCAACTACTATAAGCTTATTTAAGACAGCATCGACTTTGGATCTGTCTCGAGAGTTCTTGAATTCCTTTAGTCTCTTTACTTGGCGGTCTTCAATTGTTGGATCCACTACATTCAATTTTGGTTCAGCATCGGAAGAATCTTGGAATTTATTCACACCCACAATTACACGTTCATGTCGGTCAATTTCTTCCTTTAGAAGGTACGCGTTAGTTCGAATTTCATCTTGAAAGAAACCCTTCTCTACAGCAGCTAGAGCTCCTCCCATCCTTTCAATTCTTCTTAAATACTGCTCTACTCTATCCTCAATCTCAACAGTTAGATTTTCTACATAGTACGAGCCTCCTATAGGATCCACAGTTTTGGTAACCCCTGTTTCGGATGCTATTACCTGCTGTGTCCTAAGAGCTATCTTAACAGCCTCTTCAGTGGGGAGAGCCAGAGCTTCATCTTTAGAATTTGTATGAAGCGACTGGCAACCTCCTAGAACTGCTGCCAGTGCTTGAGTAGTAACTCTAATTATGTTATTGTCTACCTGCTGCGCAGTTAGGGACTCTCCACTAGTTTGGACGTGAAACCTAAGATGGAGAGATTTCTCATCCTCAGCGTGGAATCTCTCTTTCATTATTCTGGAATATATTCGTCTAGCAGCTCTGAATTTAGCAATTTCTTCGAAAAATTCCATTGTGCAACAGAAAAAAAATGAGAGCCTTGGGGCAAACTGATCAACCCTTAGTCCTCTCTCGACACAAGTATCGATATATTCAATGGCATTAGCAAATGTAAATGCTAATTCCTGTACTGCATTCGCACCGGCTTCCCTCATGTGATACCCGGAAATACTAATTGGATACCAAAGCGGCACATGTTGAGAGCAATATTGTATCATATCTCCTATCAATCTAATCGACGGTTTGGGTGGATAGATGTACGTGTTTCTAGCAATGTATTCTTTGAGGATATCATTTTGTGTTGTTCCTCTTAATTGACTTGGGGAAACGCCTTGGGATTCTCCAACCACTAAATACAATGAAAGTAGAGTAGAGGCGGTAGAGTTTATTGTCATTGAAGTGCTTACCTTTTCAAGAGGTATGGAGTTGAAGCAGGTCATCATATCGTCGATGGAGCTAATGGCCACCCCAGTTCGACCAACCTCACCTTCGGCAGCAGAATCATCAGAATCACGGCCAGTCTGTGTTGGGAGATCAAATGCCAAAGACAGACCAGTTTGACCGTGATCCAACAAAAATCTGAATCTCTCGTTTGTCTCCTCTGCGCTGCCGAACCCGCTGTACTGACGCATTGTCCAGAGTCTTTCTCTATACATCTTTGGGTAAATGCCTCTTGAGAAATACAAAGTACCAGCCTCTTTATCATTGATTTTGTCAGCAGAAACATCTTCTTTTTTGTATATCTCCTTAACAGGTATTCCCGAATCCGTCTTAGCAGTCTTCGTGCTCATCTAACTTCTCAGTACCTCCGTCAGGTTATCCGCCAATAACTCTGCGGCGTGATACGGATCGACCCTTTTGTGAACAAGTTCGTCAACTAGGTGATTGTACATATCATTTTTGTCCATTAACATCGTATAAAATTTTTGAGTGAGTTTATCAACAACCATATCCTTGAGTTCAGACTCCAGCATTACCTTTTCTTTTACTTTGTAATTAATATTTTTTGAGCTTAGGATGGTTGTTATTGTAAGGGCAAGCTCTCTGATCCCTTCTCCCGATCTGACTGACGTCTTAACAATCGTAGGTTTCCTGCCAATGTCACCAACTAATTCCAGAATTGAGTTGAACAGGGTGGTAGAGCCTTCTAGATCAGATTTGTTAATAACGTACAAGTCTCCGATTTCGTTAAGCCCAGCTTTAATTGCTTGGATCTTGTCGCCTGTTTGTGGGCTGAGAACCACCACTGTTAAATTGACGACTTTTGCTATATCAACTTCTACCTGCCCTGCACCTACGCTTTCTACCAACACTAGTCCAAAGCCAGCCGCATCCAAAACTCTAATGACGTTTCTAAGTGACTTTGAGATTCCTCCTGAAGCCCCTCGAGAAGCCAAGCTTCTCATAAAAACATTCTCGTCATCAGAAATACCCTGCATTCTAACTCTATCTCCCAAAATAGCTCCCCCGGTCAAGGGACTAGTAGGATCAACTGCAAGCACCGCCGTTTTAAATCCGAGTTGCTGAAAATGGGATATTAATTTTCCTATCAGAGAGCTCTTTCCAGCCCCCGCAGGACCAGTAAATCCGATTGTTCTTGCGCCCCCTGTCATACTAAAAATTGCTTTGATCAGATCATGTGCTTCCGGTTCGTCATTGTCTATTATCGAGATTGCCTTAGCTAATGATCGTGGATCAGATTTGATAATTCCTTCTGCTAAATACAATACAGCTTATGCATAAACGAAGATTCTAAATACCTTCTGCTATGCGTACGCATGCGAATAGCTAAGGATTCGATGTCTGAATCCCATCATGTTTAAATCTCATATACGTAATATCACTAATTCATACGATGTTATCAGGACAGCAGAGCCAAAAACCCATTAGAGTTCTTGTGTCCAAGCTTGGACTTGACGGGCATGATAGGGGAGCACTTGTTATTTGTAGAGCGCTCAGGGATGCTGGCATGGAAGTCATTTATTCTGGCTTATTTTGTACTCCGAGCCAAGTGGCAAAAATAGCAGTTGAAGAGGACGTTGATGCAGTAGCAATGAGTTTGCTAAACGGCGCCCATTTGGTACTTTTCTCAAGAGTGGCTCGTCTTCTTAAGGAAAAAGGCGCCGATGATATACTGCTTGTGGGAGGAGGTATAATTCCAGAAAAAGATAGAAAATTGCTGGAGAAGGAGGGAGTAATGGGAAACTTTGGTCCTGGGACTCCACTGGCGGACATTATTAAGTATATATCTGAAAACGTCGTCAGACGCAGGATCAGATAAAGTTTGATCTTGTTGCGGACCCTTTGCATTCTGAAGATCGAATAATTGGGCCTGCATGGATTGGGCTTAACGCGCAAATAACTTTTGTAGAATCGTACTATATGTGCTACTATATGGAATTCTAATATTTGTGACAAGTCTCTATTTTATTAACGAAAGGCTACAAAATTCTTGGCTTGATAATTTGACTGAGCCTATCCCAAAATTTTCCTCCTATAGATAACTATACAACAGCCTGAACATACTCCTACCAACGCAAAATAACTTCCTAACTTCTCCTTATACCTAACTAAAAGTTTTCTGAACCTGTTATGCCAAGAGTTGGTTCTTTTCTACAACCAATCCTCTTTTAGCATGATGACAATGATTATTACCACCATTAATCTTTGTAACTGATTGTTTCTCCTCTATTTCAAATGTAGGGTAGATATCCTCTATATGTTTGCGTACTTCGATCTCTTGAAACATATCCTTTACCAAGACAGCGGTTTTGTTTCGTTTGAACATTTTATGTGACTGTACGCCGATTATGATATTACCTAGTGTGCCTATAGCGGCAATCCTCGTATCATACACATTGGCCGGAGCAGCAATAACAACAACAGATAATGGAATTACCTTGTCCATCAGTTATTAATACACGATGACGTTTTGTTCCTAACTATCTTACCACTGTCTGCAGGAAAGTCCAA
>JBQCDO010000310.1:0-8552 GCA_051961195.1 Nitrososphaeraceae archaeon
ATTAAAGGTAAAAGTCGTGAAGAAATCGCTAGGGGACTTTGATAATTTGGAATTGGTACGTGTTTGGATAGATTATATAATTGCAATATATTGAGTGTATAAAAACGCAGCCGACGACACTAGGGTGGCTTCAGATAATGGAAAAATGTGGATAGAAAAACATTATACTATGCGAAACCACTTGCTGCTTGAGTGGTGAATATAGTAGTATATTCAAGTACATTCAATCACGTTAGTCTTTATCGATTGTTTTATATGTCATTATAAACCATTTTTTTAACGCTTAATATAAAATGGAGGTAAATTTGTAATTAACTATGATCTTATCGATGGATTCGCATAATCGCTCATTATCACAGCCATTATTCATAGTATGTACTAAATGCTACTGGTATGCAACGTACTTTGATAAGACAAGGATACCAATTGATAATATCTGCCCATGCTGCAAGACTGATAATATTGAATTAACAAGCCTTCCAATTATGTTAGATGATTCACTTACTATTGAGTTAATGAATGTATAGAGTAGAATTAGAATTTGATTCAACATCCGTGTAGACTGACGTGCCTATGTACATAGACATTCAGCAGAGAAGATTGTATGACATGTCAATTATAGGGGCCGCGCGCCTTAACATCATGCAGTCTTTGCAGTTTGTATTACTAGAAATTTGAGCAAGAATCTTGTCAGATGGTATGTACGATAGCAATATCGTTGTTCTAGATGAGTAATAGTAACACCTAGAGATAGACCTTGTATCGTTGGCTGCAGCTATCCAGTGGGATCTATGAGGTGGTTTAATATGTTCTTAGCAAAGAATCTTCATAGTTACACATAAGTCAGCAAACACCAAAAGAATTCTTTATCTATATAGCGCTTTAGTGCACCTGATGATCTAAATGCACATAAATTCTTTATCACCATACTGGGGATGTGAATCTTTTCATTTTATATCTCAGTTTGGAAAAAGTTTTTAATCTGGCGCGCCGCACATCTGAATAGATGACACTATTTTCGATAAATTATTCCTGCTATGATTGAATGTCCGATATAACATAATTGAATTTAGACTACTAGAGTCTATGAGTTAGCTAACATATTGTACAAGTATGTATTTTCTATCTTTAGTCTCTCCAGACTTATAGGTAGATAACCATCTCTCTTCGCGGCATTAATATTATACCTGATCATATAATTGGGATTAAAGTGTCCAATAAGCTATTTCCACCCAAGCGATTAGCACCATGAATTTGGCTTATCACTTCACCAACTGCAAATAGGCCTGCAATTCTTTTTGTACTGCAATTTGTATTCACTACTACTCCACCCATCGAATAATGCGCAGTAGACACGACTTCCATTTTCTCTTGGGATATGTCAATCCCAACAAGATTTTTGAACTGTTCATACATAGTGGGTAATCTGTCCAGAATTTTCCTTTGATAAGTTTGTTATATCCAACCAAACACATCCGTGTTCGGTACCTCTACCAGCAATTATTTCATTATAGTTTACACGGGCTACGATGTCGCGTGGTCCTAATTCCATTCTTTCTGGATAATAATTTTTCATAAATCTCTCGCCCATTGAGTTTAGCAATATACCACCCTTACCACATATCGCTTCGGTAGCTAGTGTGCCCAACGCTTTTTCTGGCCAAACCATTCCAGTAGAATGAAATTTGACCATGTCCATATCTACCAACTCTGCTCCCGCTTCATATGCCGAAGCCATGCCATCTCCGTAGTTTTCAAAAACTCTGGAACTACTGACTGAATAGACTCGCGTATATTCACCAGCAGCGAGTATTAAAGACTTGCAAACAAATAATACAAATTCTTTTTTTTCGATATTTATACCAAGTACTCCTTTAACTTATATGTCCTCTACTGATCTTTTGGTGCCTAGATCATCTGAAGTTAATAATCTAGGACGTAGATGATATCTGCAAATTCGATTTTACGCTTTCTAACTTGATCCATCAAAACACGAACTATTTCCTGGCCAGTCCAATCTTCATAAAATACTGTCCTTCTGTAGGTGTGAGCACCAAAAAATCGTTGTGTGTCAATCTGCCATCTTCCTCTCTGTGAAATCTGGCTCCCCAATCAATCAATTAATTCGTTCACAGCATCCGGTGCATTTTTACAAAGTAGTTCAACTATTGTATAGTCCGCGAGTAACTCTCCTTCTCTTAGAATATCCGCTGCGTGTATCATCCAGTTATCTTCTGGATCCATGGTGCCAAGAGCGGCATTAATGCCGCCTCTTGCCAATACTGTATGCGGATCGCCTTTTTTGCTTTTACTAATTACAAGTACATTAGCCCCTCCATCATGCGCTTCTACAGCAGCTCGAAGGCCACCAGAACCCCCCGCCTATAATTAGAACGTCACATAAGCGAGTAGATTCTATTTTCATAAGTTGGTATTACTGTTTCAAGAACGTAAATTAATGTTCCTCTCAAGTTAATAATTGAGTACTAGTTATGAAGTCATATTCTAATAGAATATGTATTTCAAATCTTGTGAAAATAACTTCCTAAAGATCCTGACTTGCATATTATACGTCCATCATTATAAAATCATAATTTGAATTGGCATTTACTATTCAGATATAGAATCCCTGTGTTGATTAGGCCTCATTTCATCCCTAATTGCAAAGTTAGAATTAGTAGAAAAGTGAATCTTGTACAGTCGCAATATCATTACTCAGATCAAGTATTGCCATCCAAAGAATGTTTTGAATTAAATATAACTATAGCAGATTATTAATATTTGTGCAATTGTTTGTATGTAATAATGAGTATGTTTTATGAATACGGGCAATCTCTTCGTATCAGTAGGTTCACTAAAAATTTAGAATATCGGCTAATTTTAGCTAGATAGAAATTACGTATCATTGATTGAACATAACGTGTCATGGATAGACATTTGATCAAGTATGAGAATTAAGAAAATATTACAAAACACTCCTTATCTTCCACAAACAGAATATTTGATGTTGTATATGAGATTAGAACTAAGGAATTCTTATATTATTTGAATTTTAGAAGCTTGTAATTGTACAAGATACAGTTTTACGGCTATTGTAACCAGCATTACTATCATATTCTTTTGTCTATGTGTCTTTGGATAGCCTTTTTTAGTGTGTCGGTAACTATATGAATAATGCGTGGATCATCTACTTTAGGTATGATGTAGTCATATTTTAAGTGATCTCTATCTACTATATCAGCAATCGCCGTTGCAACAGATACAAGCATGTCTTCGGTTAAAGTATTCACCCTAAGATCTAATAACGCCCGAAGTATTGAAGGAAATACTACGGCATTGTTAAGTTGGTTTGCAAAGTCTGACCTACCAGTAGCTACGATTTTTGCACCACCTTCTAGAGCGTCAGATGGAAGAATCTCTGGGTCAGGATTACTTAGTGCAAATACTATTGCATCATGATTCATAGCACGTATCGTGTCCTTGCTGATCAAGTGGCCCTTACCAGATACACCGATAAATGCATCACATCCCTTTAAAACTTCAGTTAGGCTTCCTCTTAATTTATTAGGATTTGTTTTATCAGCGATCTCTTTTTTGTAAGGATTTTCTGTACCTCTAATCCTGTCTTTATCTATTGCCCCAGAACTATCGGTTACAACAATATTCTTACATCCGGCCTCTTTCAATATTTTGAATATCCCGTATCCAGCAGAACCTGCTCCAGCTATGACTATACGTATCGTGTCTATTCTCTTTTGTAGTAACCTAAGCGCATTTAATAATCCTGCGAGAGTAATAATAGCCGTACCATGCTGATCATCATGGAAGACAGGAATCGAGAGATCCTTGTGGAGCCTTTCTACGATCTCCAGTACTTTTGGTGATTCAATATCCTCGATATTTACTGCCCCAAATACAGGTTGTACTGCTTTTACTAATTTGATTATCTCCTCTTTGTCCTTCGTATCTATACATAGCGGGAAAGCGTTTATGCCGCCTAACGCTTTAAACAAAACAGATTTTCCTTCCATAACTGGTATTGCTCCTTCTGGACCAATATTACCTAATCCAAGTACTCGTGTACCATCACAAATAATCGCAACATTATTCCATTTTGATGTGAAGTCATATGCCAATTTTTTGTTAGTACTTATTTTCTTGGCTACATGTGCAACACCAGGAGTATAAATTAGATCTAAAATATCACTCTTGCCCTCTGATGAGCCATTTATAGTTACTCTATTGTGGATTTCGATTTTTCCCTTTAGCATTCGATGTAAATTTATAGCATCTTCTTCTAAACTCAATTAAATAATCTGATTACATATCACTACGTCAATGTATATAGATTGCTGTCTCTACAAAGACAATAATTTCAGATTAATTTCAGATATTTGAATGGATTTCAATAATCGACCCGTTAATTGATATCTCTGACCTATTTTTGATCTATATTACTAATCTCAGCTCGCCGACTTTAAATCCAATTGATTTTGACTTCCCAAGTAATTATTAGTAATTATTAGTTCTATAAAATGGATTTAATATCCGTAAATATTATTACATATAGAACACCGTAAATAGTAAGAAATTCTTTTTAATCTTTATTGTGCAGAAATTTGTATACATGAAAGAGTCATACCATTGTATGCCCTGTGATAAAGAATTTATAGAAAAGGCAGTGGCAAAAAGTCATAAAAGATCGACTGGTCACCAGATCATAGAAACAATACTAGAGAAATAATAGCAGGTTATTTGGATTTTAGTCTATAATCACAGGATAGAGGGATCCCTCCAAAAGACTGCGACAATACAGTCATTTAATAAAATTCTACGTCTATGTTATAATTGATCTTATCATATATCTGTTGCCAGTCACTCTGATACTCTGATACTTAGGCTATTAATTTAGTGGTCAAAGATATTATCTCTATATATTTGTTTATCATGACGTGTCAGAGAAATATTTAATTAAAGGAAGAACTGACTAGGTAATAAAGAATTTATAGAGTCAAATGAAGTAGCCCCAGCCCTTATTGAAAGAACCTATTATATCAGACAGTACACAAAACGTGTCGCAGCCAATAAGCATAATCACTCAATACTCTTTCGTGTCAACCAACAATTTCAAGCAAGACTAGTCTCCAAAATCATGAGACAATCTAACGAAATAAAAAATGATTCATATTCTCTAAAGTAGAATGTCTTGATGATTTATCATCAAAATGCAAAAATTTGATTTAATAGTCATAGGAGGTGGCTCCGGATTGGATGTAGCTACTTCTGCGGCTCAACATGGCCTTACAGTAGCTGTTGTTGAAAGGGAAAGGATGGGCGGAACTTGTCTAAACAGAGGATGTATACCCTCCAAGCTTTTGATTCACAGTTCAGACGTCATCGAAACTATTAAACAAGCTGCAAAATTTGGAATAGTGATCAGTGGATATGCAGTAGAATTCCAAAAAATTGTCCAGAGGGTAAATGATTTTACCGACCATGAATCAGAGGAAATTCGAAGTGCATTTGAAGGTATCAAGAATCCCAAGCTTTTCTCTAAAGAGTGTAAGTTCATAGGACCAAAAACAATTAAACTAATTGACAATCCTAACCACGATGACAGTGAACAAAATATTATAGCTGGAGAAAAAATATTGATTGCAGCCGGCACTAGGCCAAAAATACCAAGTATAGCAGGGCTCGAAGAAACAGATTATATAACTAGTGATGAGGCGTTGCGTCTTAAACATCAACCTGCCACGCTCACTATCATAGGTGGTGGTTACGTGGCTTGTGAGATGGCCCACTTTTTTGGAGCATTAGGAACAAAGATAAATATCATACAAATAGATGATGTCTTGCTTCCAAATGAAGATGAAGACATATCACAGAATTTTACTAGAGTTTTCTCGAAAAAATATAATGTATTTTTAGGTTATGAAACAGAATACGTATCCAAAATTAATGAGGATGGTAGCATGAAATTCTTTGTACAATCAAAGAAAAAATCTGAGTCTTTGGAACTTGTATCTGATCAGCTGTTGATTGCTGCAGGAAGAATACCAAATTCGGATACTCTTAATCTCGATAAGACTAATGTTGAAGTTGACGTCAGGGGTAACATTAAGACCAATATGTATCTCGAAACTAATATCAATGGAATATTTGCTCTTGGTGATATAGTAGGTCGGTATTTATTCAAACATAGTGCAAATCATGAAGCAAAATATGCCTATAACAATATTATTCATCATAATAATAAAATTCCTGTAGATTATACCACAATACCTCATGCAATTTTCACTTCGCCTCAGATTGCTGGAGTAGGATTCACAGAGCAAAAACTCAAGAACCAGAATCAAATACAATACGTAAAATCTATTTATCCTTATATTAATACAGCTATGGGAAAAGCAATAGATGATCAAGACGGATTCGTAAAATTCCTAGTAGATAAGGAAAGTAGAAAAATCCTTGGGTGTCACATTATTGGAGATCAAGCATCCATCCTAATTCATGAAGTCTTGGTTGCCATGATGTCCGATGATAAGCATAGTGGTACTATCGATAATATAGTGAGGACCATTCACATTCATCCAGCACTATCCGAAGTAGTTTTAAGGGCTGCAGCAGAATTTTGAACTACATACTATACCTATTCCTCAAATATATTTTCTTAGCTACCTCAGTCAATAAGGCATAAACGAAATGCCACGCATCATACTATTTGATTTCAGATAGATATCTAATTTTTCTATATCGTATCTTTCTGTGATTGCTGGGTATTTTATCTATTTTTGGTTATTTAGTATATCATCTTTGTCGAGATATCGAACACCAAAATTTACCAATTACTGATCTAAAAGAAAGTAGATTAGCAAGCCGCTTATTATATACTTTACTACATAAAAGTTTGGTTTAAATGTTATGGATGGAAAAAAAGATGACAAGAATAGCGTAGATGAGCTGATAAAAGATTATAATGCGATACTCAGAGAGAGCACTTTACTCACGACAGTCTCAGGGTTCATCTTCGGTTTTCTATTCAACACAACGATAAATACACCCGCATCATTTACACCAGTGGATAGTATTATTTTGACAATTGCATTGTTTACATCCACTTGCTCAATTTGCCTCTTTGTAATGCCTGTGGTATATCATAACATCCAATATCCTTATTCAAATCTTGAAAAGTTCAAGAAAAGAAGTCATAATTTTGTTGCATTTGGATTAGTCCCAGCTGGTATAACTCTGTACTTGGGACTCTTATTAGGTTTGAAGTTAGGAATAAAACTAGGTATGCCATCTGCGAGTTATATTGACTATTTGTCAGTATTTCTTGCGTTTATTCCATTTGCCATAGCTTATATTGCTTTTAAGGAGAGGAAACGACAATGGTTGAATTAGCAAAATACAGATGTTACACTGTGACTCTTTCATGTAAAAACCCAGTATTATAATTGTATAATACTCTCTCATACAAAGGATTATTAATATTCCAATTTATTAAATCAATGTGGTCAGCAAGGTAAACGGAAAGACTATAGATATTAAAAAGAAGTCAGCGGCTGGCACAGTAACGATTTCGCGCGCCTGGGGAACATACATCTTTTCAGAATCAGCTCATCTTTTGAACTCTTCCAAGGTATAGGTTGACTTAAGTTTTTATTGAAATGATATCTTATTTATCATATGTTAGAAAGGTACTGATTCTTTCATATGCAATAGCCGTCTTCTCAATAAATGGTGCATGGCCAGCGTCGGGTATAATTTCTAGACAAGCATTTGGAAGATCCTGTAAAAATTTCTCGGCATATTCTTGGGACTGATCCAATTGTCATTAGCACCCCATATGATCAAACATGAGACGCCTTCAATTACCTTTAAACGATCTGATCCAATCGCTTTTCCAGTACTATCATCGAAGGCATAATTAAATGCATATAGTGCTCCCGGCTTTTCAATGATATCAAGAAATATTCCGACAACCAAGGGAAGCAAAGCGGAGGATAATGAGTACATGCTCTCAAATGCCTTTTTCAATTTTTCATATTTCAATATCGGAATAGCCTCATTTGCAGCATCTCGATATGCATTTAATAGAGGAGTTGGCCCATTAAGCTTTCCTGATGGATCTACTAATACAAGTTTTTCTATTAGATCCTTGTTTTCAGTAGCAAACTGTAATGCAATATATCCGCCCAACGAATGACCAACTATGCATATCTTCTCATCCTTTAGATCAATTGCCTGAAGAAAATCAAAAATAAATCGGCTAAAACCTTTAATAGAATAGTCTGCAGTAGTTGGCTTTTCACTCCCGCCGAACCCTATTAAATCGACACATATTGTATGGAAATGTTCTGACAGTGCATCAGGTATATCTCGCCAACCGACCAATGATGCACCAATACGATGTATGAATAAAACATGCTTCTTTTTTTCTTTGTTCTTTGATTCACTATAGAATATTTTGTGTCCATTCACATTTGCTACTTTATATTCATTCTTTCCTATCACATATTTTCCCAAGTCAAATTTATTCAATTAAT
>JBQCDO010000311.1:0-13330 GCA_051961195.1 Nitrososphaeraceae archaeon
GGTCTGAATATCATGTTTATACTTCTGCTCCATTGCCTGCATTTCTATATCTTTCAAGACAATCTACCTCTAGCTTCCAATGTAGTATATATTAAAAATGAGATCGAAATATATTCAATAATTATCAATTCTTGTCAAGAATGCCTACTCTATGCGCCTAGCTCTTTGTTTAGTAACACTTGTGGTTTAATTTTTGCTAATTTGGGATTTTGTCTTATCATTGCAAATATCTGGCTCATTTGGTTTTGAACACTCTCTAGTTCCTTTCTATGTTGCTTTTCCAGCTCCATAATCTGATCATTTTTCAACTGCAATTCATTAACTTTCTTGGTTAGTCTATGCTCTTCATTTATAGTTAGATCGTTTATCGCTGCTACATAACCTAGAGCTTTCTCGTTGCCTTCTAACAGTTCTGTGTCGGTTGGTTTAAAGTAGCTCTTGGTTAGACCAGAGCGGTGACCCATTAGATATTCCGAGTAAAGGGGATTCATACCACTGTTGATACAGGTAGTCTTGAAAAACTTTCGAAACGCGTGTGTCTCCATTAGTTCAGTGTGCCGCCGCGGTCCTCCTTCCCTCGGTCCTGTTTTAATTTGTATCCTTATCTCGCTTATTTCTAATAGTCTGTTTACTAGTTTTGAAATGCCCTTATACCCCAAAGCTTCCGGTCTATTTACTTGTGTAACCGTATCGAAAATTGTTCTGAATAAGGGGGTTTGTGGCTTGAATACCTCGCCTAATTTCTCACGCCATTTTAGATATTGGTCTATGGCTTTAGCCGCTTCTGGTGTACAGTAGGTCGTATATGACTCCTGTTCTTTCTTGTAAACATTAAATTTATACAGACTGTATTTGTCGACCCTCTGCATATCCTTTATCCTCAGATACGGTAATGCTCCGTGTCGCATACCTGAGGAAGCCATTAACAGGATAATGGCCTTGTCTCGCATTGAAGCCAGATGAATCATTTTTCCTATCTGGTCCCGTGTATATGGCTTATCTTCTATAACGTTGCGAAATTTACCTTTGAACTTTTTTAATTTCTTCCAGTTTACTCTGTCGTTCATCTCCAGAAAGTGGTTTACTGCAGCTATTCTACATGAGACTGTTGCCGGTGATAGTTTGCGGTCTTGCCGCATGTGTATGATATAATCTCTTATCGCACCTTCTAGTTTTTGGGGTGTAAAACTCAGTAATTGGTCGTAGTCGGTTAGCTTTACAAATTTCATAAACAAGTTAAGAGAGTAGCGGTATGCGGTTTTGGTTACTTCGCTGTCAAGACTAGAAATAAAATTAATGTATGAATCTCCTTCTAACGCTGATTCTTCGCTAGCTCCAATATTTCGCATATTTTTTCTACCTCTTCAGCATGAAACCATTATTTATGTATACATCATAGTCTCTGTAATGCCTATTACGTCTTCTGTTATAGAAGTTAAAATCGAAAAGGCCAATTGCCCCAAAAGGCGGTCAATGCAATTGCCGCTTCTGCCTTAGCAACCCATATCTTCACATTCATAATCTACTACGTAGTTCGATCCGACATTTTTATCTATTAGTAAGAATACACAATTAACATCCTGAAGAGCTTTATTCCTTTCTCAGACGACGGCTAACACTTTTTCAATTTATTTCGATAAGTTAGCGTAATCTTAATTAGTCAAGTGTTATACAAAAAAAATTGCTAATTGAGAATTATATAGTTATGTATTGATTTTTATTATGAAAGCAGGTTATTTAATCTAATTATTCTAAATTTATATCTCATAGATAGTTATATAAATAATAAAAAATGGGAGGGATCACTTACCTATCTTAAACATTTTTGTTCCACAGACAGTACAAATTCCCTGCGTTGCAGGCTTGCCGTTTTTCATCGTGATCTTTTTCTCATCATTCATTGACCTTTTTGATTTGCATTTAACGCAATATGCTTCCATGATAATGCAAATGATTAAGCGAGATAAAAAAGAAGCGGTGTATAAAATGATTGTCTGAAAGAATAGTGATACTTACTCATCTTAATTTCTTATGTGCAAGTGATATTTTAGATAATTTATTGTAATAAGTGGGCTATTGATTTATAGTTTTCGTCATTACAATCTAGTTATTCCTATTTCCTACTACTTTAAACTTGTAATGTTTAAAGACTTCACGGTAATGACGGACGTAACTCTCTGCTACGTCATGGGTTGAGAATGAACATCTAATATCATCAATTGCGATCTTTTTATCGTGCAAATCTACGACTTCGATCACATAAGATTTCGGCAATTTTTTGGCATTTCTTAAGACTATAGATACACTAATTAGTAAGAATAGAATAGTAGACAGAATAATTAAAGCATATTCAAATCCCTTGCCAAAGTTTATGAAATAAGTAATTAGATTATTATCAATCCATTTATAAGTAATATTTAGAACCTCCAATAGAGCGGCTATAATAAAATTCAACATCATTATACGTATTTGTAAATACGTACTTATTACTATACTTTCCCTTCTATATATAAGTCCTCTACTTAAAAACACAAAATATATTATAAATATATGAAATCTTATTCATTTCTTATTTTTGGAATTAAAGGTCTTACTGTAGAATGTGTCGATCCGATCAATAACCTTAGTTGTTAAAGCTTATTTAAACACGGAGATGGATTAGTCATGCATGTTTTTAAATAATTAGTAATTTGAGTATATTTAGTTTCGGCGTCATTCATTGCATTTAATTACATCTAACAGCTAAGCCATTCGAACGATTTGAATAAGACGATCAAAGTTATACTTTGTTGGTTTTTGTTTATACAATCTCAATATTTGAATAATTTCATTTTTTGGTATGTTTAGTAGATCATTTATTCGTCTGGCAATCATACCATTAAGTAATAATGCCTGAGTTGCGGAGGTTACATTAGATATCTTTCTGAGATTACTAGAGCTCTCAAAATCAATAATATTCACATTATCATGTTCGGAAATTAGTACATGACGATCAAGACGACTTAGCTCTCCATGATCCAAATGTATTTTATCGAGATCATAACATTTCTTTAAGATAGTAACAACTATGTCGCGAACTTTATATGTGGAAAGATTCTGTTGTTGTCGAATCCAATCTATTATAGTCAGACCATCTATAAATTCCATAATAATAAAATTCTCGGTATATGCGAATAAACTAGGGCCAATGCCAATCGAGTTTGCAATCGTATGTAATAATACTTCTCTTTTCATATCTTTTCTGTCAGCATCTGTTCTTCTTATCTTGCAAGCATAGATTTTATCCTCTATTTCTACCTTTACTACAAGACCCACACAACCTTTACCTGCAATATTCATTCTACCAATTTTCGTTCTTCCGCCAAATAAGATGGTATTAACCCCAAGGGAGCGTATTTCATTCAAACGGATAGTATAATCTTCAATGTTAAAATTAGGATAACAAATAATTGTAGCTAGTTCTGACTGAGTTATGCTAATTTTATTAGATTGTAAGTCTTTCAGTAGTGGTAAGTGCATTAATTGCTTCCCTTATTATTCCGTTTATTCTAAATTCATTAGCAGTATACACATGTAGTGTTTGTTGAACATCTTTTTTTAATCCACTACTAATTCCGGTGCTTTCAATTTTTTTAAAAACCAGCATTTTTATATAATCTTTTGCGCTTATTATATTTCTTTTAATCAACGCTGTTACTCTCATCTGTTTATTGATCCATATAAGATTACTTATTTTACTATTCTTTGAAATAAAATTGATAGTTTCTTTTTTTCTAAAAACCTCTGGACCCATCTTCTCAGTGTATGGCGATAAGAAAATGGATTCTAATAAGAATATAAATGCAGCAGATCTTTTTTCATCTGTAATACAAGTGCTCTTTATTACTTTAAAACCGACAAGTTCTAACTGTTTGGATAGAGCATCAAGACTTCTCTTTAATTGACCCCAAATAATATCTGGACTCCTCGGATTGTGCCCAAATTCCATCACCAATAAATTTGGATAAATCTCCTCGTGAGGTCTGGCATATCTCTTTTCTTTTATGAAAAATTCTAAAGATGGTTTCTGTAAAAATCTTCTGGCAGCAAGTACAAATTTCCCGGCGCTCTCGTTAGAAATTGCTGATCCTAGGTTTCTTCTAGAATCCACCGGATCAATTATAACAAGAGGACTTGCAAAGGTCTTTATTATATCTTCATCCACCCTATTAATAGAAAATACATTTCCTTCTTTCTTAATATCAGATATAGCTTGTAATAACGATGGAAGTGAACAATATTTTAAAATTAGCACTTCAATGACATATCCACTAAAACCATTCGTCGCGATTTCTGCTCCATATACATTGATAGATTTGAGCATTCTTTTCAAAAGTCTAATATGTCTTATCATTTCATTATTTAGATTGTCTTTAACATATTCTGTATGGAAGGGTGATCGGTCAGCAGCACTTTTCCAATTTCCCATCTTTACATTATAACAAGGTACAATATTAATCCTGACCCCTTTAATGAAAGCTTCAACATACGGATGATCAGAATATCGCATATATGGTCGGTATCTTCGTAAAGATTCTATGCCTATTCGTTTGCCTAAACTTTCAAATTCTTCTGTATCAACAGATTCATCGATTTTTACGAAAATATCTATGTCCGTATCTCCCTTTAACCACGTTCCCTTTGCAAATGATCCACCAAATGTCACTTCAATTATTTTTGAGGATCGATAATTGCTAACAAGATCTCTTGCCTCATTAGCTATTTTAGATATCCTTTTTACTTCTGCTAATGATGGTTCACAATATTGTAATGCTTTATTTAGTATAGTATTTATGCTCATTTTGCATCTACTGTAAAAACATTTGAATAAATTGGACCAGACTTACTAATAATACTTTGTTTTAATTGTAATTTTGTAATGATGTCAGATCCAAATGTGTGTCCATCATACTTTGACAACATATTTTTTAGATCCAAGCTCCTAGTTCTAATTCGAAACAGTGTCAAATGTGGCGTAAACTCTTTGTCTGGTTTAAAACCGATATCCAATATTCTTGATATTATCCTGTCACTAAGACTAATTAGCTGTTGTCCGCCTGTTTTATCCACACCTACCCATACAACTCTAGGAAAATACAAATTTGGAAATACTCCGATATTTACGTATGTTATATTAATAGGTTTAAAGTATAAGTCTGCTAACCGAGTTCTAATATTCTCAATATTTTTTAAATCTATCTCTCCCAGGAAAATGATGGTAAAATGGAAGTTATCATTTCTCACTGGTCTGATTATTTGCTGACTCCATCGATTTTCGGTGATTAACTCATTTTGCAACCCATCAAGCAGAGATGTGTTGGATATATCTAATGCAATAAAGGCACGCATACTATTATTTATCTAGATTATTCAATCAAAATTAATTGAAACCATTCCGATTCTTATTGCACTATGTAATCTATTCGACCTCAAGAGTGTTTATTTACTTGACATTGAGTAAGGCAATTGCTAGGTAATATTTTTCTTAATTTTTTATAAATCATAAAATTAAGAGAAGATCTTTATTACATCTGCAAATCTTTTTCTTAGGCTTACTATACTCGTGTTTCCGGCTAATGCCATTCGTCCTTGACTTACTTTTTCTCCTTCTTTGATACATGCTGCATATAATACAGCAACCGCTAATGCATTAGGATCCTTTCCAAAAGATATGGGGTCTTTTTTCACCATACTCAACATTTCAAGAGCCTTTCTATATGACTTCTCAGAGACATTTGCATTATTTGCTGTTCTCGACAAATAGTTACCACAATCTACCAAAGGCAGATTTTGGATCTTAAGATGTCTCAAAAGTAGACGATAACATTTACCTGCAAATACCTTATCAGTATTTGCAGCTTTAGCTATCTCTTCAAGTGTTCTTAATATACTAAGTTCTCTACAAGCTGCATAAATACAGGCAACAATCATAGCTTCTATAGATCTTCCCTTAATCAGTTTTTTAGTAAGAGCTTTTCGATAATAATATGCTGCCTTTTCTGTTACTGCGTCAGTTAGAGAAAGTTTATCTTTAATTCTTGACAATAATGCAAATGCATTTTTTAGGTTTCTTGTATAGGCCCTACTGTTAAAGTTAGAAATTTTATTCCATTTCTGTAATCTACGTATTTTGCTCATCTGTTCTGGGCTTATGATAGCACCGGCTGCATCCGTATGCGAATCAGAAATGTAAGTGGATAAACCTCTGTCATGAATAGCAAGTGAAGTAGGCATTCCACTTCTCTCTTTACCTCTTAATGCTTCAGTTGTATATGCACGCCATTCTTTTTCTAACGACTCAATGTTTTCTTGTATAACTACGCCGCAGTTACTACAAACAATTTCTCCGGCCTCTGCGTCAAAAATAGTTAAGGTACTATTACATAGAGAACATTCAACACCGCTATTGCGTTCTGCTTCTCTATTCTGATAATCTTTTTGTGCATAATTGGATGATAACATAAAAAAGATAAGATATAGAAAACCCTATAAAAAGCATGTTTATTTATGGTTAGAAAAGCACCAATTGTACACACTAATTGTCCTCTTAAACTATAACTTAATTATACTATAATTTATATAATATTCAGATTAACAAACAGCTTTTAATTATATTAATAAAAAATGAGATAAATATAGAGATTTTCCATTTTGTCCTTGTTCTTTTCGCTTCTACAAATTGATCTACGTTATTGCATCTTTAACACAATAGACTATCTTCAGTTTGTTTTGTTAAGATCATATTCCACATCATGGTCTATGAAATTATATAACCATGGGTTATCATTTTAAAGTTATAAATGAGCTTTGTTTTAGAATTTACAATGTATAAAAATTTTATGGATGAGGCAATTAACAATAAGATAACAAAATTTAACATAAATACTAAATATCAGAAAGGAAGTTGATATTTATGCAATAACGTAAAGTCATTTGTAATGTGTATTCATATTGTAATAATTAATTTAATATAAGTAGTCAAATTAAATATGTGAATAAAAGATCAATCAGACTTAATATATTGAATTATGTATAGTGAGCTATGAATAAAGACATTTCGTATGCTATTAATTATCATGAGGCAACGAATCATTCCGAAATTAGTCTAATGACTTCAAGGTATCGCTTAGATTGGAATAATCGCCCTATGCCTTTTAAAGTGTATACTGATAATTTATTTACATATAATCTTCCAACAGATTTTCCTATACCAACCATGAACGCCATTAAGTCTATTTGCAATGGATATTACAATCACAATTCTGGAATTATAAGCGATTCAAATGTGCTTCGTAATGATAATATAACTTTAAAAGACTTGTCAGAAATCCTTTTTTTTTCGGCCGGAATTACCCGGGAGATGAGATATAATTATGGTACTTACTATATGCGTGCAGCTTCTGCTACTGGTGCGCTTTATCCTATAGAATTATATATCGTTTGTCGAGATCTCTCACCAAATTTAAAAGCAGGAGTGTACCATTTTTGTCCTGCAGAATTTAACCTTACCGAAATTCGTAGTGGTGATTATCTGACTCAATTGTCTGCAGCTACTGGAAATAATTCAAACATTTTAAATTCTCAAATTTCCATTATATTTACATCGTTTGCTTGGAGAAACGCGTGGAAATATCAAGCAAGATCTTATCGCCATTGGTATTGGGATTCTGGTGTAATAGCTGCAAATCTTCTTGCAGTAACCACTTCGATGAGGCTTTCTGCTGAACTGGTAATGGGGTTTGTAGATGATGCACTCAATAATCTTCTTCGATTGGAGAAACAAAAAGAAGCAACAATAGTTATGGCTGCTATTAACACAAGATCATCATTAGAGAAAGTTGAAATCAAAAATACTAAAAAAGTGGAAGAAATACAGCGTATTCCTAATTTGCCTGTCTTAAAAGTTGTCCCATTATCAAAAAGTGGGGAAATAGATTATTTTGAAATTTGGAGACTACATCAAGCCTCTAAGCTAGACAACAAAAATGAAGTAAAAGAATGGGTTAAGAGTTATGACCACAATACAGACGAAACGGTGTGGAAGGCATCTAATATGAAACATGAGTCATCAAATAATACTATCAAGATTTCCAGTGAACATTCATCATTTAAGGAATCCATATCGTCTAATTGCAGTGTAGCAGGTTTAGGTGAAACCATACTAAGAAGAGGTTCAACACGCAGGTTTACTGTGGTCCCTATTCCATTCTCTATATTATCTGTCATACTATCTTGTGTAACTACAGGAACACCTATGGATTTTCTTCGAAAAGGAGACACATTAATAGACATCTATTTAATAGCTAATGGGATAGATAACTTACCACGAGGGGGGTATTTCTTTAATAGTAAATTGAATAGTTTGGAAGTATTGAAAAGACATGTTTCAAGGGAGATGTCTGGATATCTTTGTCTAGGTCAATCTCTTTTTAGCGATGCTAGTGCAGTTCTATTTCTGATGTGCAACTTAAAAAATATACTTGACGTTTTGGGTAATAGAGGATATAGAGCCGCACAATTTGAAGCTGGAGTGATTGCTGGAAAAATATATCTGTCAGCATATGCTCAAGGTATAGGAGCATCAGGATCAACTTTTTTTGATGAGGCAGTAACTGAATTTTTCTCTCCACATGCAGAAAATAAGAATTCAATGATTGCGATCGGAATTGGTAGGCCTGATTATAAAGCGAAGGCAGGAAAAGTATTGCCTGTTAAGTTGACTAGAGAACAGCTATTGGTTGGCGATGTATAATTAAGATGCTAAAAAGGATTCCATCATATTAGCATTCTATAAAATATTAACATTTTTCTAGTCATTACTACGACAATCTGAATTTATCCAAAGCTGTTCGTTTATCAACTGTGACAAATCTTTTACAAGTAAAACCCTCATTCATTAGTATCATATTCACTCATGCTTTTTGCCTCTAACTACTAAAATAAAGAAAGTATATGATCTCCTCATATTACTAAACTAATAGCCCGAGTATAACTAACAAATAAAGTGATCACCATTCATATTTTTGGGAGTATAATTACTGATAATCATGCAGACGCTATCTCGTTGTGATTCGATTTTATTTAAAATTTCGTTTTTATGACTACTCAAAATATGTTTGTCTGAACAGTTAGTATGAATTATTCCTATTTCACAAAATTCGCAAGATGTAACAAAATCAAGTTCATCAAACCTCCGGTTACAAAAGTTACAGAAATCAGATCCAATATCCGGATTGTAGAGTGGCTTTAACTATGCTTCACGCCAAAGAACTATCAAATTTCCTCATCATATTATACAAATATACAATAGGACAAGAAGTGCCAAGGTATTACTTCGTTAATATAAATTTAAGGCTGGAATATCTTTATTATATTAATTTCGGTTAGAATTATAAAATTGATAGATTATTAGGCTATGGATGAGAAATTGATATTGTCCGCAAATATCCATACGCAAATATCCATAAAGCAGATTTCCTTTTATAGTATAATTTATTCTACATAATTTGGTGTACTCGAAATTTCAAGTCTCGTAATGTCTAAACAAATTTGCTTGATTTTGATTACGACATCGTTAGTGACATTGCTATTAGTGGTAGCTACATATACAGTAGCAACGAGTGAAGTCGTGGCACAAGATCAGGGACAACCAATTAAATTCTCAATAAAAAACATTGTTATAAAACCAACAAGCAATACATCAGCTGATGTTCAAGTAGATTTTTCTGCGTATAACCCAAGCAAAGGAACAGTGATTGTAGAGGAAATTCAGTACGATGTGTCACTAGATGGAACAAGAATTGTATCAGGAAGTATCGGAGAAAGGTTAGAGGGCTTTTTGGCATCATCAGCAACAATTTATCCCATTGTAAGCGGTACTGAAGTAATATTAAAGGATAAACAAGTAGCACACAAAAGTAACGTAAATCAAGTTGTTTGGAATAAAATTATGGAAGGGATAAATAAGAATACCAAATCTAAATCCAAATATCTAATTACAGGAATAATAGCCTATAAGCAAGGATCAGTTTTAGAAAAAAATGGAGGAGAAAATAGTTTTAGATTGACCTTTCCTTAAATCTAATTACATTTGTAGTACGAAATTAAAATGCTTAAGCGTGTCTCATAATCTTTTTTGCTTTCCTGCTGCTTTAAGTTACAACGTATGCCTATCATAATTTCTTATCAGACTCATCTGATACATAAAAATAAGTATTCAAGACTATAGCGATAATCGAATACAAATGCTGGTGCTGCTACTTATTGTATACTAGAATTAGGATAAAAACATACTGACACCATGACATATCAGACACTGGTGGTAATATATAGAATCTCGATTATTAGCAACAACCTACGGAAAGATAGGGAACGTCATATTCATCGAATCTTCGTCTACTTGTCCATAAATATGTAGTCTCAGTTATAAGCTAACAATTCTAAAGCAACTGATAGCCTGAATACTCTTTATAGTAACATAGTAACATCGAATATTGCTATATAAATATTAGTTGTCATCCATCTGTATTTCATGACGAATTCTCTTATGTCCTTATATTTCATAGCTGTAAAATAGATAGAAGGGAAGATAGTTGGGAAAAAGTTAAATGTATCCGAGTAATTTTCCTTGATAAAATTGAAATTCAGTAAGTAAATGAAAATGGAACGTTTTTCTATCCCTCATTCCTAAAAAAATAACATGCTTTCAGTTTCAAATACATGTAGATAATAGGTCTGGTAAAATTTATAACATATCAGAGGAATTCAAAATGCTTAAGGCTTAGAACATTTCTTTAGAATACATTATGCTTGACATAGATGCACTTGACCAATTATGCAATCATATTTTTACACTTGATTCTACCATACGCTTCGCAGGTATCATAAATAAGATGGGTAAACTCATTGCAGGAGGAATGAAACGGGGCTTAGAATCCATGGAAAATAATGAAAAGTCATTGGAATTATATATGGAGTTTGTTCTCAAGAATGAGATGAATAAAGATTTTGACCCCGAATTTGGTAGAACCATATATAGTTTTTCAGAAAGAGAAAAAGTTAAACTTGCATCATTTCCATTGGGTGATAACTATTTATTACGAGTGTCTATCGACAAAGATGGAGCACACAACAAAATAATCGAAAGGATATTGGAACTACTAAAGAAAAGTGGATTGAATGACTTTAAGGTTAGATAAGTTATTTTACAATGAACATTTGGATTATTTCAATTTTTTTGAAGTGGTGGTGACTCATAAAATAGTCTTGTCTGAATATTAATATCAGTAACACTACTTAACCACTCATCCATGTATAAATGATATAATAATACTGATACATACCAGAAACAGAAAGACATAAGAATATGATGGATTTAATGCAATTATATCAGAATTGAATATGCAGTCATAACCATTACTGCAATTTCTACTGGTAATGGTGTAGGTATTTTGTCTTCATTAGTCCAGGTTATTTAGATCCCGATTGAACAACAGTTTTGGGAGCATATATCTTTTGAAAGTAACTTCTCTCTAAATTGTGTCCTGAGGAATAGCAATAGTGGTGGTAGTATAATCGTGAGAAATTTTTTCTGTTGTAATTCTTTAGCATTACTTATAGTATAAGTTAATACATATAAAGAATAGATCCGAAAAGAATGCCACTGAAAAAGAGGATTATGATGCTTAAGTTCATTCTATGAAAGTCATGGTGTAATTCCTAGAATTTAAGTTTGAATAACCAATTTGTTACTATAAATTTTTTGTTCGGATGTCCAGTAAAGGAGCATTATACGTACAGTATTTAAAGTCGGAAAGAAACTAGAATAGATAGATCCGCATTTGCGGTTTATCAAACAATATTTTTCCAGTCCTCTTTCATTATATCAAAAATTTAGGCAGATCTTTTGCAAAACCTTGGATAGAATGTGTAAAGATTCTAGAGAAGATGGTAATAAGCGGAGACAAATTACTCTCCATTATTTTAGAAGGTTTGTAAAGACAACCATATCTGATCTACCTTATGCGGATTACTCGGAATATTTTATAGGACAATGCAGGTTCTACATACTGGCACAAAAAGGATTCAGAAAAAGCTGAGATATTCCGTAAGATAGAGCCTTATCTAATATTCCTTAATGTCCATCAACTACAAAGACAGGACGCAAACATACAAACCAAGATAGAAGAATTGGAAGAATTGAATCAATACTAAGACAGCAAGACAAAGTAAAGGATGATGCAATAGCTCAACTATCAGATCAACTTGTGTCATTATCCGCCAGGTTGCAGGAGATCGAGAGAAGACAGGTTGCTGGCGCCGCGCCCATGACTTAAGCGTGGGCAGTGTCATCTAATCAGTATATATGTGCATTCAACTAAGCTGGTATGTACATATGATATCACTTTTTAGAAAGGTTTATAATCTGGCGCGCCGCAGATCTGTACTAGAAAATACTTCTTTCAAGATAGGTGGGCAATAGGAGTACTGAAGGATATATTGGGATTCAAAATCATGATACAGATTCTCATGTTTCATTTAAGAATATTAATATAGAGGAGAAGTAGTCAATGTCGAAGGCATAGTAACTACAAAGCTAATCCGAATTATTATATATAATTTAGATAATAAAAAATATGTCACACTGTGATACCTTGTTTTGGTGTATTTGTTTCCCCATTGTTCCCGGAAACAAACGACATTAACGAGGGCTGCTGTCACAGTGTGATATAATTATCTTATTTTCCAATTCTACGACGTCTTTGCTGCCACTGCCATCGCTCTCACTGTTATTGCTTTTCATTTTTTTAGTTTTGTTATGCGTATAGACAATAGTCCAGATAGTTGCTACAAATACGGCAACATTATCAGTATTGCTACTACAGGTGTAACTTCAGTTGGAACGACTGCGACCATAATTTAATTATTAGTTAGTTTATTAGACTCCTATTTGATAAAGATGCCATTTTTCTTGTTTACCTCATATCACTAGTATAGCTGCGGTTTACCACGGCCTGTTTAGCTACAGAATGTATGACAACCTTTGTGCAGATGGGTATAAGTTCGGTACAAAGGTAATACTGATCTTTAGCGATATTGAGGTCAACAAATGTGAAGCAATGTAAAGGCCAGTATTATGATGATGGTAAGTATTGTGCTGCCGGTGCAGTGCTGCATGAGAAATATGGTTGGGATGGGGATTGGATAGTTCGTATCCCAAACAGGGAACTGGTATCAATATTTCATGGGGGCATTTTGAAAACAATACTCGACCTAAATGATCGTGATGCAA
>JBQCDO010000312.1:0-7175 GCA_051961195.1 Nitrososphaeraceae archaeon
GTAATTATAGTAGAGTTTGTAAGAAATTTAATGTTTGCACGAAAACTCTCCCTAATTTGTATAATTTCCAATTAGTATTAGGCCGACAATAGCATTTAACAAACTATTTGATTTTTCTAACCATAGAGAAGCGCTGAATTAGTCAGAAGTGAAATGCAAATGTGCTAGTAAAATCTTAGTTCTTCCAATTTTACCTTGTCTTTAATATTCATAAAATAGTCGATAATTTTATCCCTATTATCTTTCTGTAATTGTTCGAACCTTGACGTATCATCGGACGTCCTTTTATCTAATAATACATAATCATATCCTTGTTCCAGAATCATATATAACATCTCCCGATTTGTCAGTGCTCGATAAAGATTTCTTTATTTTTTATTTGAACAGCAGATGAATCTTTTCTGGCCACAGCTAAGGCAACTTCTACTGCAAAAGCAACGTTGGCCAATTCAACAAGATCTTCAACACCAAATTTTATCTTTGATACTTTTCCTTTCTCACAGGGACATTCAAATCTATTTACTACATGACAAGGATAAGGTATAGGGTTATTCTTGCTTTTATTCTCTTCAAATCCTTTAGTCACTAGTCTATTAATCCCGATGAATATGGTGTCATTCCTATCAGGACTTAGTAAGCAACGAAAACACCTTGACTTACCATAATTTGGATTCCTTTTATACTCCATCAAATCCAGATAATCTGGATACCATTTCCTATTCTGGTCATTGCCAACCTCTTTTATTTCACTCTCTATTGAGTCCATACTTCATCGAAATCGTCTGGAAAATATTGTAGTGCATAAGGTGTCCCTCTTAGTTGAATCCATTCACTGATTGGAATTATTTCTTTTCCTCTCCAGTGGTTTGAGTCGTTGCCATGGCCATTCAAAGAATCAACTCTTTCAATCCTTTAGATAGATCACTGATTGATTTGTCTCGATTCAATATTTTGTAATCTCCTCTAATGACTTTCTATTCATAATTGATGGACCTTCCTTGAACAATGCAAACTTGACTTCATTGCATTCCTTTATTATCTTTAAAGCTAAAAGTTTGTCTTTTGGCGTAATTGCCATTATTGTGACCTTTGATGATCTCCCATCCCTTTCGTCTTACCTCTTCTATTCCATCAATACACTGTTTGTAATAGTGTGCCAAGTCTGACTTGGCTAAATCGAATAAGAATCGCTGCGATAATGCTTTTAGAGCTTTGATATCTTGACTAATAGTTGATTGGTCTACTTTCAATTCCTGCGCAATTTCAGTTTCAGTCATTGACTGGGCTAATAATGTTGCAACTTTCCGTCTTCTTTCTTCGATCGTATTTATGCAACCCTTATCTCACGTAATGCATTAATCTCCTCTTAAAGTTTAGCTCTATACATTTTCAAATACTCATGAATTAATAATATGAGATAATTGTAGCCCGATATGATCAGATCGTGGAGGTAGCAGAGGTAGTATAATATTCAAAATGATTCTCGAACCGAATCATGTGTCTCTGTTAGCAGTTCTGTATATAAAGACAAGCCGACTGCATTCGACCAGCCCAAAAAATAAATGGTTTGCTAACGTAGATTCCATTATGCTCGTGACAAATAACTTAACTGTCACCAGCAAATATTAGATGTGTATGTGTATTCCAAGTCCTAATGTTGCTCCTATAGCCAGAGCAATTGCAAGACCTAAAGCAATTTCTGTTGTCTTCAGACGGAATTCTAGTATATTCAGGATTTTCTGTTTTAACATGTGGATAAGATTTTTACGTCTTGCTCCTATGTTAAGGACTTCTATACACTGATGTATAAAAATAATAAACGCTTTTTACTAAAATGACAATAGATCTTTTCCTATTACAAACCGCGTTCGTCCACTGATAATTAATTGGTCTACTTTCAATTCCTGCGCAATTTCAATTTCAGTCATTGACTGGGCTAATAATGTTGCAATCTTTCCTCATCTATCTTCAAGTTTGAACTTATGCGTTACCAAGATTAGTTTGTGTATTCTTTTATTCGTGAAGGTATTTTTATGCATTTTGAGAAAACAAAACTGAGTATCGATGTAATATACTACATCATTCTAGACTGTATAGTATTAAACGGCTCTACTACATTTGTTGCAAAACTATCTCAAGTGGTTGAAAGCATTAATCTGCATATCATTTTTACATATTATTAAAATTGTTCTCTTGTGAGATTGATATTGACTAAAAATTCTGAACTCAGCTACCAGTACATCATTCGATGTTGTAATGATGAGTCCAGTACCGTTATAGGCAAGTACTACGTCTATATATTCATAAATTAAGAAATGATAAGAATAGACGTATCCTCTGACTTTATAAAAGATCTTTTGCCTGCACGAATGGCGTCTTCCAAAAAAGGTGATAACGGTACAGTTCTTGTTGTTGGAGGAAACAAAATCTACCATGGCGCACCAATCCTTGCATCGCTATCTGCATTGAGATCTGGGACAGACCTAGTATATACTGCTGTTCCAAGGTCTAGTATAGTAACAGTTAGGTCACAATCACCAAATATTATCGCTTTACCATTATCTAAGGACGAACTGACTATAGGCTCAGCTAATTGGCTTTTATCTAATCTTCCAAAAAAACCTGATGCAGCCGCCATCGGAATGGGGATGACAATTGACAAACCTGCGGCTTTGGCCAGGCTAATTAGGGGCTTACAATCTATTGGCACGAAGCTATTACTAGATGCTTCGGCTCTTGTCCCTGAGGTCTTGGAAGTAATATCAGGTACTAATACAATTATTACTCCACATCCAGGAGAATATAAAAGAGTTTTTGAAGAAGATATAGGAAAGAGTCATGACGAACAAATTTCAAATATTGGTAGGTTATCGGAAAAGTACGGTATTACTATTGTTCTTAAAGGATTTACAAATTTCATTTCGTCATTTTTTAATAAAGATGTTCATGTAGCTTTGGTCAACAGAGCCACTCCTGCAATGACTGTTGGAGGTTGTGGAGATGTATTGTCGGGTTTGATCTCAGGTTTTCTAACAAAATTGAGTTCTTTTGATGCTTCTGTATTGGGCATATACTTTAATGGATTAGCCGCAAGTAAGGTGAACGATCAGGTCGGCCTCCACATGTTGGCAACTGATTTATTGGAAAATTTACCTGATGTAATGAAAGGATTTGATAAGATTGATGAATAAAATTTGGATGGAGTACATCCTGAATATCCAAATACGAGAAATTGTAATGTTTAATAAACTAGTAATGCAAAGTGCAGACCAAAATCCTTACTACTAGTAACATCGCTATTCCATGCAAATTGACACACAAATTTTACTATACTCATATGAGTTTTGTAAGTATTACGAGTATGTCGGCTACTGGATTAGTACTGTCAATATATTGAAAACTGAAAATTATTATACTCAATAATTTGCAAATAGCTAATCTATCTATTTTGTTCAAACTTCCATACTTGAAACTGAAAGATTATTTATGGCGGTATTCAATACAAATTGAAAACCAATATGAGAGTGTTAGTCAGAACAATGGTTCCAACAATAGCAGGCAACAAAATGGCCAGTGATCTTAATTTCTGAAAATAAGAATATATCAAGAAATTCAATTGTGAAGCAGCATATTTTACTGAGGTAAGTGGAACAGAACTTTAGTCTTTGTTTTAGATCTATCAAGTTCAGATATGTTAACTGAAGTTGCAGAACCCATACCTCAAGGATTCGAGGCTAATGTAGAAATACATCTGCCATGATAGAGATCAAGCTGTCAAATATTGATTAACAACTCCATATCTTCGTACCACTTTAACCATAATCATTTCTATAACATACTATTACTATTGATAGTGATTTGCACATGACTATTGAAAGAAGCCAGCCACGCCAGATTCATTATAATAGTATTTTGCGGATAGCTTATTTATCTTTTCTTGAAGTATGAATACGGAAGTTAATGTATTAACTAATGATCACTTGTATTAATCAACAGATCTGTTAAATATGTCCTAAACAAATCTGGCACTTGCCTCTCTTGCAGTCCTGAGTATCAACTTGATAAGATAACAGTGTGAAGCACTAAGCATTAATCTAGTTCAAATGCAAAAATGCAAATTACTAACAACAAGAAAGAACAGCATATGGACATGATCAAAAGAGAAGAATATAAATACACACCCAAACAAGGATTTGTCCTCACACATTTCAAGACAGTGCAGAATGTAAAACGATCAGCAGCGTTTTATCTCAGAGTTTTTGGAGGCAAGGTTATCCGTAGTGGTGAACCCACCATCATTCAAATTGCCAATAGCTGGCTAGTGTTAAATGTAGGTGGGGGCCCAACTGACGACAAACCAACTATAACTCTCCGTACGCCTCAGAACGAAAACGAAGCAAGCAGCTTTATGATTATTCGTGTAGCGGACATATGGGCCTGTTACAATGAATGGCAAAGCAGAGGAGCTGAATTCATTACGGAACCAAAAGACCATGGTGTTGAGCTTAGGTGCTATATGCGTGATCCGGATGGATATATCATCGAGGTCGGACAGACAACGGGAGGATTAAAAGATATCAAGGTGGGATAAAGAAGGACTGATAATCTATCACTATTTATTTGATAATGAAAACAACGTCAACAATACTGACACCTTTATCTCATAATTCTAGTTATACTGATTCTTGAATAATTATTGCTCAATCAATCATATATTATCAACATGACACCATTTCCCATGTCTTATCTGGCTCAAAAGACATTATACTTGATCCAGTCTATTATATAAAGTGGTATAAGTATTAATTAGATAATGTCTCAAATTGAAAAGAATAAGGCCGTTGTTAAACGCTATTTCGAAGCATACAATAACAAAGATGAAGCAGTATTTGATGAAATAATATCTCCTGATTACATAGACCATGGCCAATCTGCCTATGTGGGCTCGCCTGGAAGAGGAATTGATGGAGCAAAAAATGACCTTCGGTATTCTTTGGATAAATTAGATGCACTTAATTACGTAGTAGAGGTAATAGTTGCATCAGAAGCTTACCCGGATCTTGTGGGTGCATATTGGAAGGGATCATTGACAACAAAAACAACTTACTCTGACACTCCAGAAACCAATAAACCAATTAGCTATAAAGGCATAAGTATATACAGAATTCAAAATGGCAAAATGGTGGAAACTTGGCATGTATTTGATGGTTTACCGATGAACCTGTTATCTACCTGACCTACTGATTTACTGAGGATCTTTAGAAGAGGACGGACTTGCCTATTATTATTTGAAATTCAATAGGTTTACTACAGAATCGTAGTAAGGCCAGAGTTCTCTACCTACAGTTTTACAGCCTATAGAAATCAGTACCAATAGAATGTCATGATTGCCAAAGCAACAGCAAAAAGAAAAAGAACTAACAGTAGACGAAGTCAAGAAAATGATTTACAAACAAATTCAAAAGAAACAGAAACAAATCAACCAAACCTGATCTCATGACTGAACAAATCTTTGGCAAATCTGTGAATACAGATCTGAAAGATATCATACACAACTTGTCTGGTAATTGGATCCAGCTTAATCAAATATTTTTAGTACTTTGTCTAGTCCTGAAAGTATATATCTAGCCATTTGAGCCATCGCCTCACTATGATTTTTATCCTCGTTGATAAAGAGTGCACAAAAAGACAACATCTTATAAAGTAACTGTCGTTGGTAACTGATGCAGCATACCATATCGGAAAAAGTATTATTTCATTTAGTAAATTGAAATGAATCAACCATTTTTTGTATTGTTGGTAAATATTTAGAATACTGCCCAGGCTCTGCTTTGTATGTAATAAGATATGCATTATCTCCCTTTACGGTCCAAATCTGCATCGCCTTTCGTTCATGCTTAATATTGTCTGTTGCAGTAAATACTATCTTATGGGCCATATTGCCTGCTAACTTAAACTCGGTTGATTCTAGAAGTTTAAAATCTGAATGGTTCTGTGTCAAGTTTTTGATCTGTATCTTTGTTATTTCGGAAAGTGCCATGTCTTTGGGTTTTAAATGTTCAACTGTTATGCCAAGACCTGCAGGATATGTACTTGTATTACCTTCTAGTCTTGGGAGAAAGGTAACAAGACTACCGGCATGTAATTCGTGTATCCACCCAGTAGGATAATCTATTTTTATTCCTAAGATATTGTCCTGATATGTCAAGAAATTATTGTTAGTAGTAGTTATTGAAGAGGATGCACCAACAATAGCTGATACAGATGTTGTAGAGTAAGACATATTCGAACTAATTGACAATGAGCAAACTAATGTCGCTGCTAAACATAGCAATGACATAATTTTGAATGTTTCGTAGTGATAAATACAAAAAAAATTACGTTTACTTGTAAACATGATGGTTGGTAATCTGTGTAATGATAATATAATCTTAGATATTCTATAGCTTATTAGCCACATCCACCAACTTATTAGCAGTATTAGAAGTATCTGGTACTACATGATCATTAGTTACGATATGTCCTTTTTTATCATAAATAAACCCAGAACCCAGTGCAGTACCATTTCCACTAAGGTCTGCAAATAAGTTGACAAGTTTTCTAAAGAGATCTGCAGAGGCAAAGCCATCGCCATCTATGTCTTGTAACGCTGCATGACTTGTATTCTGCCTACCTACAAATGACTATTAATTTAATAAATACGCTCTTCCCATTGTTGCCTGAATCGAACAGCATAAATGCCTTTTCGAATTCATTACTCTTTAATAGAATATAGCCAAAAATCTGCATTGCAGTAAAGACGTCTTGCGGATGAAGCACTTGACACAGAAACTTCCTTTAGCTCTCTTGCATGGATATTTAATAATCCATTTTCTATATTGACGATATCTTCATTGGAATCGAATTCATCCCTATATAGAGTTCTTCATTTTATCTTATTTATTACCTCTTGTACGTGTGAATAGTGATCGCCGGGTTAGAGTACTTCTGGCTGTGCTTCAATTATGCATTTGCTGGCATTTTAGAATCTCACTCATTCACGAAGGCTGTGATCAAAGTTTGTGAGCCTGTCTGAGCAGCGTTTCTGGGGGTTTACTCGCCGGCTTACTGGTCTTGCTAGGATTCGATTCAATAAGTCTGTAGACACAGTATCATGAATAGCTCAAAATCTGGCG
>JBQCDO010000313.1:0-3566 GCA_051961195.1 Nitrososphaeraceae archaeon
CTGTTAGATCTTCAGTTGATGCAAATTCATCATTTGCCTTTATCAAAAGCCATTGATTACTTTCCACTTCTCCTTCTTCTTCTCTTATACCTCTACCTTTACCCCTGTTAGTTCTAATCAGTGAGAATCTACCTTTCAGCTTTTGACCAAGAAGAGTGAAGACAATTTTTCCGCTTTGAAGCTGCTCTGATAAATCATATTCTATTGTGTAATGTCCAGTATCCCAAACAATTACGGTACCAGCACCATAGTTTCCTTTAGGAATTACTCCTTCAAATAATAGATAATCTAACGGATGATCTTCTGTCGTAACAGCAAGTCTCTTAACTTTAGGATCAAGTGAGATACCTTTTGGTACCGCCCAAGATTTTAATGCTCCATCTTCTGTTTCCAGTCTAAAATCGTAGTGTAATCTACTTGCTTCATGTTTTTGTACCACAAACCTCAGACTAGTGGTTGTGTCAGTTTTCTGTTGTCTCTGCTGCCTCTGAAGCTCTATGCTTCCAACTGGCTCTGGAGTCTTTGAGAAATTTCTTTTTTTATGGTATTTTTGCAGTGACATTTTTCGCTAGAGGTACTATTATTTGCTGAAATTACTTAATACACTATCATCAAATATGGCAAAGTTGTTCTTATTGTTAAAAATTATTTCACTGAACTTGTTATCGAAGCAGCAACGATAAGTAAACATATCAATACAACAGTCTGTCTGGCATAATAAATTATTTAATGATTAAATATTTTATAACATAATAATACAAGTATTATTAGCAAGCTATTGCTAGCTGTTAAATTGATTAAGTTTTTAAGCAGACCTGATAACTATTGCTTCTCTTTGTACCTGAACCAATAGTATCAACAGGATTAATTTCGATTGAGATGAAGCTTGTCTAGATCTGATGAAGGAGTTTAACAGAAATATCCCAGGACATTACTTGGTCTTCTTTCCGGTCTCTGGATTCATTGAGAAAGGCTGCTAGTTTCTTTTCTACCGACATTAAATAGACTAGAGACTTGATAATCATATAAATAAGAAATATTATCATAAGAAAATTCTAGTAGCTAACAGTGACCAGCTATCAAAGCTTTAGAAAATCTATCTATTAATTATGTACGAATACTAAAATTTCCACTAATACAGGCGTTCTTGGGAAATGACAACTTTCGTTTTAGTTCATGGGTCGTGTCATGGAGGATGGTGCTGGAAGAAAGTGACTCAACTTCTCGCAAATCACAATCATAGAGCGTACAC
Source organism: Nitrososphaeraceae archaeon (assembly GCA_051961195.1). Classification (GTDB taxonomy): domain Archaea; phylum Thermoproteota; class Nitrososphaeria; order Nitrososphaerales; family Nitrososphaeraceae; genus JARBAU01. Next base: position 1,253 of record JBQCDO010000313.1, read on the forward strand.
ACCGACCCTGACAGGTTTAGGAGAAAGAAGCCATCTCCTCAGAGAGGACATCGACTTGAGTACTCATATACTTGATATCACACAAGAATTCGAGTACGATCTTGATAATGTGATTCTAGTTGGCCATAGTTATGGAGGTATGGTTATTAGCGGTGTCGCAGAGAGGATACCCGACAGGATTAAGCATCTTGTATATTTGGATGGATATATACCTGAAGACGGTAAAACTGCTTTTGATTTAATACCCGGTTTAGAAGGAGAATACATGAAAAGATCATTAGGTAAGCAAGGCAAAAAGTGGCTTGTACCACCATATGATCCTACGGTCTGGGGAGTTACTAATACAGAGGATATAACATGGATGAATAGACATCTATCTCCTATGCCATTTCACACTCATGACCAACCAATAGGAATTAACAATCCTAAAGCCAAGAAAATACCAAAAAGCTATATCTCATGTACTGAATACAAGGATTTTCATTTTATGGCTCAGAAAGCAAAATTGCAAGTAGGTTGGGATTATCATGAATTAAAGACAGGCCATGATGCAATGATTACAACTCCAAATGAATTAGTACTAATACTTGAAACACTGAAGTAAGGACATTACTTAATTGATAATAAATCATATGCTACCATCTTGAGCTAAGTCATTTATTGGCTTTGATGGTGGTGGTTTCTGCATTTTTGGTGATTTCACAGACGTGGAACGCAAATATCTGGCTACCCTAACCTTTTTGAACGCTGATACACAATCAGTGGTATCAAAATGTAGCTTGTTGTAGATTATTTCGAATTCAGCCTACAAACCATGGCCAACCTGCAGATATTCCTGCTATCTACAATGGGCTGTATAGACAAATATATGCGCATTCTGCTTTGCGTACATTATCATCAGGTAAGGGGTCTAAATAGGCCTTCATTATTTATGCTTAGTGTCGCAAAGGTCATTATGGTCGATTTTAGTTTAAACTCAGAGTATTTTAGTAAACCGGTTTAGTGTGTATGCATTTTTTCGTGGGACTATTTCTCGGCCACATGCTTATACTAACTATTCTCATTTTTAGCGATGTATATATTTAATGTCCGCGACAATTTGCTAGACTCAACACCATACTAACCAATATTCTAGGCGAAAGGTACATAAGATGGCCACTCCCCATAGGAGAGTAAATACTTCAAAATATTGGAAAATATCAGATTAAGCTCGCACGAGGTGGGGTATCGCTGGGGGTTCCGTCTGTCGTGGTGGGCAGACGGGACTAATTTACTGGATCTTCCGTATATCGGGCTTCAATAATAGTTATTTGCTGTTTACAAAGACCCTTGCTCACTCAAATGCAACTAGTCTTAATAAAAGGGATGGCTCATCAGATTATGAGGTATTAAAAATAAATTGATCGAAATATATAAAAAATACCGTAGGTCAGGTAGTCTGACCCCTTATTTCACACTAACTCGACTAAAAAAGGCCAGTTATTGATTTGCTAAGAGCTTTGCCATCTCGGAAATTGTTGAACTTTATATCGACCCACCCCGCTAATCATGTTATCAAAGTTGGAGATTTACGATAAATGAAAGGAATTACCACCTTGATAATCCCAATTTTAATAGCAGCAGCTTTGATATTTTCAATTTCAATTATTCCAATGTCTTTAGTACAGGCCCAAGCGGGACTAAATCAAAATCAAACACAAGGAAACCGGACTAGCAATAATAATTCATCTATTCCAATAGCACCTGGAGCATTAATTTATCCGTCCTACAAGCCATGTAAGGATAATCCTGGCGTTCTATGCTCTGTCCCACCAAAGCCACCGAAACCGATACCTCCCAACATGACCATATTACCACCACCGCTACAGCCTGGAGCAAAAATAATACCGTTACGTCCTGGCGAACTTCCGCCAGGGATATCACCACAAGATAAAGCGTATTTCGAAGCCAATATGCAATATTTTATGCGAGTGGCTAATGAATTTGTACACAGATTAGACGGCGATAATAGTATCGCACATCAAGCACACGTACTAAAACAAATGACAGCAGAAGGACTAATTGATTGTCCCGCACCCTTTACTAATCCAGGGACTTTCGTTGCCCAGAATTGTATATTCGCCTCACCTGTGAAGCCACCTCTCATAAAGTAGTTTGATTGATTGGGGCTCAACTAAACACGTGGTTATACATATTAACTACAAGTTGACCACTAACTTGAGAAATGAATGGTCAACCTGTAGATTGTTAAACGAGTCTACTCAGCGGGAAGTAGACCAAGTAATGTATAGTGATTGCTGCTGATAAACTAACA
>JBQCDO010000314.1:0-4503 GCA_051961195.1 Nitrososphaeraceae archaeon
TACAGGACAAAAAACTTGATATAATCCACGAAGAAAAGGAAGAAAACTATTGGGATCTAAAAGCGCATAAAGGTACTAGAGGCAGTGTTATCATTGGAAATGTTCGTGATGTGGAGGTTATGATAAGTGGCACAGAGGGGAATTATGATCTGATTCTACGGACAGGTGCTTGGGGTAAAGATATAATTGTTCCAACAGCTATAGCAGGTGTTCTGACTGCCGGAGTAGCTGCAGTTCCCGCAGCTGCAGTATCAGGTTATAGAGCACATGCATTTGAGAAACATTTCTGGGACTACATCAAAAAGACATTGTCTGACATCGGAAGCGAAAAAGCAACAATGTCTGAACCTGTAGTGGTGACGCATTAAATTAGAACTGTAAACAAGAGTTGTAAGCTATAATGTCATTTTACGATTCAGTACAACACTTGGTAAGATACAGGATACATAGGACAAAGAACGATATGAGGATATTAGAATTATCACTATTAATAATGCTTTCCTTTGCTATCATTACATTTTCTAATTCCTCTCATCTATCGTTTGCACAAAATAGTACATCATTTGTTAGCTCATTCGAAAAACTAGTAAAGAAGGTCAATAATTTATCTCAGAGTTACCATAATGAGACCGGGAAATTTGTTAAAGGGCAAATTAATAATAAAACGATGATAGCAATAACAGATAATTATCTTCCCAAATTCCAGAATCTGGTTAAAGAGTCAAAAGCTTTGCAGCCTCCTAAACAATACCAAAATGCTACAGATTTATATACAAAGAGCCTTGAATCAGAGCTTCAAAGTAATAATCATTTCCGAAATTATATATCTACAAATAACTCTACTGACAATAAATTGTCTTCAAAGTTATTATCTGATGCATTTAACTATGAAACTGAGGCATTTAAGAAGCTCAAGGCCTCTGGATCCTTTACAATTGTACCTTGACTAATCCATAATTTCTTCTCGACTACCATTACTTTATTTTATATTTTTCCTATGCTAACTTAATATGTCGTATTAATCCACGAGCTCAACCACATGAAGATTCTTTAGCACAGGGATATTTAGCATGTTAGTTAGACGTTTATGCAGACTAAACAACTACTTCTGTCGCAATTTTATAAAAGTACATGTATTGATCATAACTGGATTAACTTCGTATTATCCTAATAATAGAACTGATATATTCTAATAATATGACAGTAATACCATCCAGTGTTGTAACATTGATATCAAGAATCAAATATAACACCCACAATATTTGGATTTTCGTCTCCATGATACTGAATATTATTCTAATTTGTTTGTTATCATTATCGTCTGTTAATGGCAGTACGCTAGATGTTGCGAAAGTAGTTAATACATAGGATGGTAATTCAAAAACTTCAACATTGTGTGGATGAAGCAAAATTATGGTTATCAGAGTATACAGGATCTAAACCAAGCTGCAGAAAAAAAGATGCTACTAACGAAATAATTATAGTACCTTCATTAAAAAAATAGAAACTAATTGTCATCAATAACCAAAATGACTAATGATAGTTTATATACTGTGGAACTAAGTTAAAATCCTGTAGATCTAAAGGAAGGAAGAGTTTTTTCTTTATGATAAAGTTTCTAAATTATAAAACGAACTTGCTAATACTAATCGATTATTCTTTTAAAGTAACAATATTATCTTCTGCTAATCTGACAATAAAGGATGTAAAAAATCAAAAAGCTCCAATTGGAACAGGCATACAAATAGTTAAACCCCAATCCCAAGACCAATAAATATTTCAATTAATATATCTAACTCACAGCTTTATCCTAGAACTGAGAATGAGAAAACCAACAACAGCTATTTCAGTTCAAATTTTTCAGAAGATGTGAACTTTACCTTCCTAAACCCATCTATGGAAATTCCAAATGAGCAACCATTCTTAAACTCTCAAACTTGAAACAGTTCAGATTATTTTTTATTGTTGTTGTAGCTGCATCCGCTTTTCATGTCTAGATAGTTTCTTATTTCTCCTTAATGTGTAGAATTGTATACGGAATCAGTACCGTCGTTCTGACATGTACCAAAATTCAACCCATTTGGATTTGCATATTTGACACTTTGCCTTTTGAAGACATTTATAATTATCAATTTTGATACCTTAAAGATAGGAAATGATACATAGTATAATTGGGGCAAGGAAAATAATTACTGATTTATGCTCCTCGGATCGATTTATCTGTTATATACTAATTTACTCTACGCTATTTAGTCTAAATAATCTTATGAATAGAGATGATAGTTAGACTGCATCTTTATTGTGTTTCCCCGCTCGATAATATCTAGTGTTTAATACAGTATGAATTTGAAGGTGCATAGAGATCTTTGAAAAGCTTTGGATTAATAATTTTTGCCAGTATTTCTAAACCAACTATTATTGTCCTAGGTCCTGGCTTGCTAAAATATGCATTGGCATTAACCAAATAGACTTCATTATTCTGAACTGCTTGTAGTGATTTCCAGTCATCATTCTTATCTAATATTCGTGCTTCTCTCAAGGTTCTATGCAAATCAAATTCACAAGGCATAATAATATTTTATCAGGACCAAATAATTTAATTTCGTCGATGAACATGAGACGTGATGGTTTTCCACGAGAGCTTATACCGTTTATCCCTCCTGCAATGGTTACCATTTGAGGAATCCAATGACCTGCCGTATAAAATGGATTGATCCATTCAATCCATACTACTTTTGTCTTTGGACTTTTTACGGTGTTATTCGCCTGATTTGAGACTCTTTTGACTACATAATCGATTCTTTTTTGTAAAGATGCTACCATCCTATGTCCTTCATTGGCCTTGTTCACTTTTTCTGCAATGTTTATTATACTTTGTAAAATATCGCCAAGATCGTGTGGATCGAGAACTAAAACGTCTGGTGTATATCCTAAAATGGTGACGGCACGAGCTATTTCTTTAGCAGATGGCGCGCAAACATCACAAATACCCTGGGTAATAATGATATCTGGTCTTGACTTTTTTTAGCTTTTCGTCATCTATAACATAAATATCTTGACCTGTTCTCATCATTTCTGCTATTTTTTTATCGATATGAATGCTTTGTAGGATTGCAGTGTCGAAGGAAGAATTGATTAGATTAGGTTTTGTTTTGGCTTCTTCAGGATAATTACATTCATGTGTTACACCTACTATTTGATCTGCTAATTCAAGCTCATATAAGATTTCAGTGGAACTGGGCAGAAAAGAAGCCACTCTTCTTTTATGCAACCCCATCATCATCCTTCTTATGCAAGTATTTGTTCAATACCTAAACCTGTTACGTATGGGTAAAGGTGGTTATATAAGATCACCTCGCATAGTGTAGAATTTTCCCTCTACCGCACCCTAATAGTAAATTTCACGTATTATTCATTTTATCAGCCTACTTCGTTTTTGGGAAAATTGTTGATTCAATTATAACGGTTATTTAAAGAGCTTTACTATGTTAATACCTGTATTAATTAACACGAGGAAGATTACCCAAGCTGTTAGTTCTGCAATTGTTAGAGCCTGATACGGTTGAAAATTTAATTCCAATAATGAATAATGAATGTACAGTTTTGTTACTATGAAAACGACTTCAGAGATACTAAATGTTCCAAATAGTTTTATTACATCCTCCCTTATATTCTTAAACTTCTTCTTTTTAGTTACTGGATCAATATATCTTGCTTTATTATCCCTATAAAAAAGAAATGCGAAGAACGGAATATAAATACAATATCCCACTATTAGCGTAATAACTACATTTGAGATGTTATTGCTATCTAATCTTGTATAAATTTGGGTAGTTATTACTCCAATAAGAAATGATACACTTCCTGATAGAAGTAGGTTTTTGTTAAAAAGTATGATTCTTTTGTATTTTATGAAAATATCTGATTTCAACTTGGAATGTGTATTAACATTTGTCTTGTCAGTAGTCTAAGTTTAATGTTCAATGATATTCAAAACGATCCTACTCGTTGCTGTCATATGCATATTATACGAATTATGGCAAAGAGATCCCAGAAGCCTTTAGTTGATTCATTACGTAGTTGACTTGATTAGGCGTTATCCTATGAATAGTTGAATTTTTAGTATAGGATAACATTGTGTTAATAAGCGAAGATATCATTTCTGAATCATAAAACGTACTAGACTCTGAGAGTAATTCCGCAATTTTTCCAACATCCATACTATTGGTTATTTTTCCACTCGTAATTAATCCTCCGAACTTCTGAACAGATTCATATACTCCAATATTATATGCAATAAAAGCGACTTTTTCAGTAGGCATAATATCTATGGGTTCCATATTCTTAATGGATAATAATAATTCATAGATAATAAACAGTGTCTTTATTTCTCTTTCACTTGCAATTTATTTTAACTACTGATGGAATATGTTTCAATGTTACTTCATTCCTCATGATGATAGTTGATAGTTGATAGTTGATAGTTGATAGTTGATAGTTGAT
>JBQCDO010000315.1:0-43701 GCA_051961195.1 Nitrososphaeraceae archaeon
CCTGTTTGGATTTTATTCCAGTTTACACTTATTAGCTTTTGATATTCCAAGGAAATGACCGCAACGAACAATAAACCTAGTATTACTAACATAATTTTCATAACCTTCTTGATGGCAAAACCTATCAAAAAACCAGTAATTCCGCCGAATCCTATTGATGTTGCAGTGGAAGCCAGTGGAGAAATATCAATACCCATTTACACTATAGGCTCCTTTCAAAATCCTCTTTATAGCGTATACGATTGTTTTTTCTATAATCATAATTGAGTGATTCTATGTGGGAATTGTGCGAGTACACTTCCTCAAATGAAAGGAGCAGTACTAAATTATATTTCTCTTCTCAGGAAGTTATTTGTTTAATCATGAATTAAATTAGATGAAACTGAGTGTTTGAAGAATGAGATTTGCAAAATATTGAATCAAAATTCGATCTATCGACTGTACCATGAAAATATGTGGGAATTGGTAGCTATCTGTTCTACTTCCAGACAGAATTGCTAATTAAATGATCTTTATCTCTTCTAAGGACCATCGTATATGGTATTGCCGACTAATGAAGCTTAGTTTCCTTCACCAGATCCCTAAGATGCGCCAGTGATCTCACTTGTCCACCGTTTACCTTCTTGTAAAGCATCCAGAACGTTTCTCTATTTATGTCGCTTCTATCTTTTAGTACCTTTAAATGATATCGCATTGATCTTACCTTTTGTATGTAGACCTTCTTCTTTCCTACTCTTGTAGATCTCTTCCCTTTCTTGGAACCGGGCCCCGTTCCATGCTTTCTTCGAATTGTGTGTTTGGCCTTAGCTCTAGACCTTGAGGTACCAGCAGGTTTACCTGTCCAAATTACTCCTTTCTTGATCAGGCTCCTTATATTTTCTCTAGTGATTGAATCAGCCACATCGTCAAGTTTGTCCGGTTCGAACTTGACCCTATTGATCCCTACGCCAAGTATTCTTGCTGCTAGCTCTCTCTTCTTTCGTATGTTAATTACCATGAGTTCTCATCTTTTAACCCTAGTTTCGATAGTGTTATTTGTTTCATTTTTCTCTTTTTGTGACAATTTTCCAGCGTTTAATACCTTAATCCCAAGTTCCGATGCCTTTGTGATTATCTCAATTCTTTTACGTTTCCCAACAGCATGTCCAATCCTTGCTGCATCATTCTTTGGATCTAATTTCATTAAATCCTTCCCGTTAAACACGAGATTGTCCGTGTATCCAGATGGATGTAATCCACGGCTAATCTTGGGCCCTCGATAGCCTACCTTTACAAGAGGGGGAACTCCAGAGACCTGACGTCTCATCTTGTTATCTTTCCCTTTAGGTCTTCGCCAACTCTCTGATAATCTATCATACCTCCAGCTTTCCTGCCTAACAAATTTAGGCCTAGAAGCAGAGATTTTTTTTCGAGCGTTAAGCAGTTCAGTGTTAATTACCATAACAAATCCACAACTGGTATGAAAAGTTGATTTTTAAATAAATACGTTTCTACCTTCCATTCAACTAATTTACCTGCTTTTTCATGTAATAAACAAATAAGGAAAATCTAATTAAAGGACCATAATCAAGTTCAAATATAACGTAAGAAGACTTAATTGGGCGCCGACACCAATTGAAACCTCACGTACAACAATTTATCTTTCTTCCCGATTACTGGCCACGATCAAATCTTGCACATCTTTGGTAATATCTATCACGGCGTGGGAATCTACATTAGGTTCGATAGATAATAATAGGGTAAACTTTTCCATATAGAAAGTCAACATGGAAATTTTCTCCCGTTCTACATATGCAAACCTTGCTCTACCCATAGACTTATCAAATCTATGTCTCATCGACTTTCTGAGGGCAGTTTGAACCAAATATAGTTCGTCATTATCTTCTGCAGTAATCGAATCGATTCCTTTACGCATACCACCTGCAATCAACGATCCGAAGTCATCAATAATCCCAGCATATCTGATGTCATCATGTAAAGCGAATACTTGTTGACACAATCTTTCAAAATTCAATACAATTACTAGTAAAAATTTTGCTTGTATATATACGTGAAGATTCACGTAATTTTCCGTTGGTAATTGTATTGAATTAAATATGAAATTGAGCCAAGGTAAATCTTAATGATACTTGGTGGTTTAGAACCGAAATCGCGACTTTCAAGAGATCGAGGAAAATCTGGAAAATGCATAGCTTGACAGAAATAAATATGGTGTTATATCCCTGCGTCTTCATTATTCACTTCGCCGAACTTAATTATTTCTGAATGAGACAGCGGACACAGGTTAGTGTATCGCCCCAATTCTGCGGGCTATGGTTTCGCTGTTGGATCCATTATTCAAGTGCTAATAATCTATACCTTCCTTCGCTTTCAATCCCGATCGATAAGGATGCTTAATTTCTTTCATTTCGGTCACTAGATCGGCCATATCTATAATTTCTGGAAGCGCATAGTTACCAGTAAGTACAATTGTTGTCTGCCTAGGAACCAGCTTCAATATATTTATTACATCTTCTTTTGGTATTAAATTCAGTTTTACAGCATAGTTGATCTCATCTAGGATGATTACATCGTATTCTCCTGAAGTGATTTTGTTTTTTGCTAACACAACAGCATTTTTTGCGGCCATTTGATGTTCGGCTATCGAGTGATCATCATCTAAGATTCCTACAAAGCCCTTGCCAGCTGCTATTAATTCAAATTCAGGTTCCAATCTTTTTGAGCTAGTGAGTTCGCCATAATACCACTCGCCCTTTATGAATTGAATCATCCATACCTTATGGCCATGTCCTACTGACCGCAAGGCAATGCCAAGAGCCGCAGTAGTCTTACCCTTACCGTTCCCTGTGTACACGACTATGAGACCCCTTTCGTTGAACATGCTATCAGTTTGCATTAATGACTAAATCCAATAAATTTAACATGTATAAAAAGTGAACTTGGTCCAACTTCCTATATTCATGGATGTGCCTGTGCCGACATTGCTACTTAGAAGTATATTCCATGCCTATTGCTAATTACATATTTTGACTGTGTCACAAATTAAGATCCGAATGGCAATGAAGGGTAAGCAAATTGTAAGGATGGTAACGTTAAAGTATGCGACTTGTTCGGTTTACCCCTATAAATGGTTACTGCCGAAGTACGACAACTCCCTGATGAAGGAGACATTGTCATTGTATCTGTTAAACAAGTTACTGGACATGGCGCTTATGTTGGTTTAGATGAATATAAAGGAATGACGGGTTTTCTTCACATTTCGGAAATCGCAACAGGTTGGATTCGAAATATTGAGCGATATGTAAAACCTAAACAAAAACTAGTCCTAAAGGTGATTAGGGTAGATAAAGCTAGAGCTGAGGTTGACCTTTCACTAAAACAGGTCTCTGGAGAAGAAAGAAAATCCAAAGTCATCGAAGTGAAGAAGAGTGAAAAAGCTTCGGCATTTATGGAGATTATTAAGTCCAAAGCCAACCTTACAGATACCCAGATGAAGGAACTTGAAGAAAAGATATTGCAAAAATATGATTATGTATACGACCTTTTCGAGGCCGCAGCCAGAAAAGGAGTGGAGCCTATTCAGAATCTAGATCTCTCAGCCGAAATTGTTAAGGGAATTGAAGAGGAAAGCAAGAAGATTCAGATTCCACACGTAGAAATACGAGGAATTTTTGAGATTTCAATTAAGAAACCTGATGGAATAGAGGTTGTTAAATCTGTATTATCATCCGTAGAAAGTAATAAAAACAATTCGCAGGTCGCCATTTCATACATAGCCGCCCCACGTTACAGGATTGTGATTACCACAGAGAATTTCAAGATGGCGGAAAAAATAATGAATAAAGTGGTAGATAATGTCCGTTCATCGATAATTAAACACCATGGAACATTTAACTTCATCCGCCTTGAATCTAAAAAGACACACTCTTCTGGATAGTTCAAACAATGAGACTTCTTCTGAGAAGATGTCAATCGTGTGGGGCATATACAATGAAGTATGAATGTCCAAAGTGTAAATCACCCACTTTTTCCGCTCATCCCGCAAGATATTCTCCGGACGACAAGTATGCCAGACTCAGGATTAAAGATGCACACTTAGAAAGTGCTTGATGTTTAAATTTGAATATCTAAGATGTCGTTCAATACACTTAATGCAAAGCTCTTGTAAGATGTAAGATTCTAACTACAGCATACATTTTATGCCACTCGGATACCGAGATTAGACAAGATAAGGTAAGATATTGGTTACAATTTACCAATTTTGCCACGGCGGTATGTCATCTACACATTCCAGATGATATACTCGCTATCTATCTCTTAATCGCGCCGATAATGGCATGAGTGGCAAAATTTGTCGCATTAGTATTCTGTAATTTCTGTATGACAGAATTCATACCAGCGGCTGTACTATTCGTCCCATTCATACCAGCGGCTGTACTATTCGTCCCATTCACTTTAGAAAGAATTTGCTTCGCAGCAAAATTTGTCGCGTTAGTATTGCGAGTTTGGTTAATAACTGATTCCATAAGAGATTTTGGAGACATGAGAGAATTTACCAAATCCTCAGGTGACTTACCTGGAGTTTGGCGAACGGTGGAATTATTTGTCTGTTGTGCAAAAACCCTTTGAAAAAGTGTGTTATGATTTAGTATAACCACTGATCCGATTAGAATACTTAGAACGGCTAGTGTGGAGAATAACCGATAACTTATCTGTTGTTTATTATTCATCATGTGAAAGAGGATTGGTATTAAATTTATTTATTTCTATCTTCTATTCTAGGCAAAAGTACAGTTACAAATGTAGTGCAATTTCACTAGAAATAAGGAGCTAGGCTCATAATGACTTGGCTTGATTACATACACATTGATGTGAAGTAACCTAAAACCAATTTCAATTATCTTATCTATCAGATTTCTATGTCTTATTGGTGATATATATTAAAATCCGCGCAGCCGTAACATTGATTGATCTTATAGCCAGTTTGTGGTAATGTAACTGGGAGTCCTAGACATATAATTTGTGAAGATTATAATTAGAATAAGAATAAAAAGAAGATGGGTTGCGTTAGTACTCGTTGTTGTTGTTTACTTCCCTATGCATATACCAGATGGATTGCTAGTATCACAGTTATTTCCAGCGAATTCATTTTGGTTAATGTTCGAGGGTAATCCATTTGCATTATTGATATCTATCTTGTTACCATTCAAATTGTTCTTTGTTATGTGATTGCCATCGCTCTGTGAGTCGAAGAATATGCCGTTGTCACTACCTTGTACAGTGTTTGTATCTAATGTTACGCCATGTGAGTTCACTGATGTGATACCAGCTAGCTTATTGTTTGTGAATAGGCCATTCTTTAAGACAAGATCGTTTATGGAATGACTAGCCCAACCTATGTTGTTATTCATGAACAAGTCGTTTGCTAATTGGGCGTGATCTGCACCTGTCATAAATACGCCTATTTCGTTACCTAACAATATTACGCCAGTTGATACGCTTAAGTGACTAGCTCCTGTTGCTAATATCCCAGCTTGGAAGTTACTTATCGTTCCTGGACCATTGATCACAACGTTATCATACATTGGTACCATGATTCCGACCTTGTTGTTTGATGTTCCACTGTTAGAGTTCTTAATTGAGTATCCATTTAAGTTTATTACAGTATTATCAGCACCTACCATTAGCCCATCTCCAGAGCACACGAGATTTGAGGATAGAGAAACAACTCCGGAAACACGCTGTCCGCAAACTGGATTGGTTGTAAGTGCTCCCGTTGCTGGTGGTTGTGCCTGCGCATGTGCCATTTGATATGATGGTTGAAATATTAGTCCTCCTATTGCCGCCAATGATACTATTGTTGCTATGGTGTACGTCATTATAGTTCGTTTCATTCAGAAAATGGCTAGAAAATAAGGTATTTATGTGAAACTATTATTTGTACTAAATTCCAGATTCGTGCCTATTCAACATAAGTATGTAATTGGCTTATTGATTGAAAATAAGTAATGGTAGAAGTAATCATTCTACTGTGACTAACCAATAGAAAAATACTACTATCGGCCCATTCAAAAATAACTTGTTTCGAGACTTTCACAGCGGTTACGTTTAAAAAATCTGGATTAAATCAGTTGTTGATACTTGTTTACTACGATAAGAACTAGAATTTACTAATGAGGAGAATTCTGTTCAAAATAGTGTTGAGAATTTGTTCACATTAATTTAATGCATATCAAACTTGATAAGAATTATAAGTTATTCTTTCTAAACAATGAGAATATATGAAGATAGCCATTGCCGGTGCAGGAGTGGCTGGCAGCTATCTGGGTTGCCTGCTTGATAGGAGCGGCCACGATGTGAATATATTTGAAGCAAGCAAAAACGAGAACCATTGGCCGGTATGCGCATGGGGAGCCTCATATCATATGCTTTCCAGGTTTTCAGCTAAGGCGGGTTTAAATTTTGATAACTACGTACTTCACATAGGTAAAGTCCTGAAAATGGATCTTCCGAATAATATTACGGAGACACTTGATTTGAGAGGACTTGTGACGTACGACAAACGTAGATGGGAACAGGATATGCTGACAGGAATTAAAATTGAATATGGAACACCGTGCCTTGCCAACACTTTTCCTTCTTTCAAATATGATCTCGTGATTGATTGTACGGGTTTTCATCGTACTATGTTACCAAAATCCCATGAGGATTTTATCATACCTGCCTACGAATATCTTGTCGAAAATACTCAGGCACCAGAAGAATTTTATGTCATAGGTTACAAGGGGGCAAGGGGCTACTTTTGGTATTTCCCGCTTGATAAGGAAAAAGCATACATCGGAGCTGGTGATATTGATAGAAAATATTATGGTATACAAGATTTTTTCAGAAAATATCCAAAATCAAAAATTATTAGAAAAATCGGCAGACCCATACGATTAGCCCCACCCAAAAGAATGGAGCCATTCGCCTCTGGCAATGTAGTTGGCGTAGGGGAATCAATCGGATGTGTATTCCCAATGCTGGGGGAAGGGATAATACCGTCTTTATTGTGCTGTGATTTATTTCTTGAAACTTTGGAAGAGAGCACCATGCCTAATATTGACGAGTATAGGAAAAAAGTATTAAAAAAATTTGCGTATTACGATGATGTCTACAGAATTGTAAGATTAAAAATGGAAAATAAACTAAACATGGTTAGACATTTGAATTTGACAATGAGTATGTATATGAATATGAAAAAGGAGGAGAAACGTTTTGGATTCGAAATAAACTTTGGCAAAATGAGAAGATTGGTTAATGCCCTCTAATCAGTCAAATTAATTCGTGTGTTGATGAAATCTATGATAAAGCAGATGGACTTAGAGACTATGAAGTGAAATTTTAAAATTATTTATCATACACGTCAAAAAAAGGGAATGGCTTATTATAGTAAACATGACTGGCATTGGGATACACTACTAATAGATTATCGCTGCTGCCATATCCTTCTAATAAGTTCGTTTTAAATTTCAAACTTTAGGTTCTAGATTTATCAGAAGCTTTCCCGTGAAGGTTCCTGTTATACCTATCAGAAGGAGACCAATTTTATCCAACTCGTTAATGAAATGTTGATTTATGAACTTAGTTTTTAATTTTAGCCGCCCAGTCTGAATATCTTGTTCTAGGCCCCTTATATCAATACCTATCATTTCAATTTTCTTCTGCCATCTTGTTATAACATCCTCAGATCTAACGTCATCAGTCATTAGACAATAATCTCCAATTATACTTCATCTATAATGCTGTTGGATTACTTAACCATTCTTCGGACCAACTCGTAATATCATACAATTGTGGAATTTGCTCCATAACTGTCAGAGTTGTAATCTGGTGAATTAAAGCCTATTTACCTTTATTCTGGTAAAGGTCCAGCTTTACCGCCCTCTAGCATCCTATCATAAAAGCTTTCCTTGTAATATCTATCGTAGAAGGAAGTATGATTTTCTTCTAAATTCATTAAGTACTCATGTATTCTCTGAGCAGCTTCTCTACCCGATGACATTGCCTTCACCGCAAGCGTTTCTCCAGTGGTCACGTCACCGGCGGCAAAGACTCCTTTCATTGAAGTTTTATATTGATTATCAACTGCAATTGATTTATGTTTACTGGTTTTAATTCCAGCCTTTGTTTGTATGAAGGAATCCGGTCCTCGTCCTACTGCTAGCAGTACACTAGAACATTCCATTTTAAATTCCTGATTCGGAATTGGTTCAGGACTTCTGCGACCGCTATGATCGGGTGCTCCGAGTTGCATCCTGTTCATAATTATTGAAGTGACGCTTCCATCGTGGCCCTCGTATGCCTTTGGTTCGACAAGGAATACAAATTCTATCCCCTCCTCCTTAGCTTCCTGAAGCATTATGGGATCAGCCGGCATATCATATTCGGTCCGTCTGTATGCTATCATAATATTGCCCTGAGTTAATCTAAGCGCTGTTCTTGCACAATCTAGCGCCGTGTCTCCACCACCAACTACTATAACATCTTTTCCCAGATGATATTTTTGAGGTGTCTTTCTTAGATAGTTGTCAATTCCGTCTCTGAATACATTTTCTAAAAACTGGTAGCCGTCAATTACTCCTTTCAATTCAATGCCTGGAGTATCGAGTTTATTGGTATCTTTAGAACCAGTAGTAATTAGGATAGCATTATTTTCTTCTTTCAACTGGGACAGCGAAATATCCCTCCCAATCTTTATGCTAGTTTTTATTTCAATACCCATATCCTTTATCCTTTCAATCTCATATAGTAATACATCCTTTGGGAGATGATAATCAGGTATACCGTACCAAGCTGTCCCGCCAGGTGTCTTTAGTTCCTCGTAGATTCGTACATGATGTCCGTATCTTTTCAAAAGCTCAGCTGCCGCCATCCCCGCAGGGCCAGCTCCAATTATTGCTATTGTTTTGTTGGTATCTGTCAACATTGATGGTTTTTCCTTATTCTGTTGCTTTTGTTCCCAATCTGCAATGTACCTCTGAATTAATCCAATCCCAATAGGCTGGCCGCTCCAACGTAATACACATGCATCCTCACACAGGCCCTGTAGCTGAGGGCAGCATCTAGCTGTTACGCCCAAAAGTGAATTAGTTTCCCTTATACGCTCATGTGCTTTCCTGAAGTCGCCCCGGGCTACGGCTTCATTCATACCCCTAACATCCATTAAAACGGGGCATGCATCTATACATACAGGCGTTCCGCATAACAAACATCTTTCAGCCTCTTTCATAACTTCCTCTTTGGTGTAGGGTTGTTGTACCTCGGAAAAATCCTCTTTTCTCTTCTCAGGATCTGACATCCGGAATGGAAACTGACCAACGCGATTAGGTTCTACTTCCATCAAAAATCATGTTATGTTCTCTACATATTTACTTTTATTATAGGCTGGTTTAGCAATACTGATGCATACATTCCTAAAAATAGATAGATTTCGAGTTAATCCTAGCCCATTGAGTACAAGACAAAGGATGCGACGGCAATCAACAGTCCAATTTCCTCCAGTTCATTGCCTAGTTTTATGCGATGGCCATCCTTGCCAAAACCTGAAGCCTCGCCTACGGCTACTCCTCTAAATCTCTTAATTCTTTGTCTAGTATGATGATCGATTTCTACTAGATCCCTAAACGGGAAATTATCTAATCTTGAGATGTATCTCGGACTGTTCAGATAATCATTCCAAGATTTCCCTTCCGGATGATTTGTTAGCATATAAAATTTACCATTATGTCTAAAGAGATGTTCTCGAATCGTCAGAACTTCAGTCTCAACGTTTCCATTCTTTATCTCTGATATGGATAGAGAGAAGGGCCGAAACTCGCCGTGAACCTTGCTACTAAGGATCCATTCGTGACCATCTCTCTCATCGACAAGTTTGAATGTTAGGTTACCCTCCTTACTTATTTTTGCAATTTGTGTGCCATTTAATGATATATTAGCTTCCTTTGGTGTTGTACTACTAATTACGTATTCTAAATTCAATCGTTCTAATACGATGAATGTTGGCTTGGGATAGAATTTATAGCTTCTGCCAGCATATAGCCAGAATCGATATACAGTAAAAGTTCCCATGGAATATTATGATTGAAATGAATCTTTGGAGACGTATTATATATTTCCAGTTTTTAGAAATGGCCTTATAAATACTCGACTAGAAATCTTTTTAATTCATTGATAGATTTATGGTATATTAGGAGTATTATTTGAAGCGTAAATATCTCGCCCTCTTTTTGTTGACTATAATAAGCATTAGTATATTATTCTTATATCGTGGTCTGCTTCTAAGAGGGGCTAATGATGAATTCTTAATTCTAGCTAAGAATTTAGATAGTGTTGCAGACAAAGGCTCACCCTACAAGTTAGCAAATATAACTGTGAATGGCTTTAACCTACTTGCAGACGTTCCAACTACAAACGATGAATTTCAAAAAGGACTGGATATTAAAGATCATCTAAATGAGAACAGAGGAATGCTGTTCATTTTCACAAAGCCAGCTAAAGAATCTTTTTGGATGCATGGCATGAAGTTTCCGATAGATATCGTCTGGCTTGATAAGGGGGGTAATGTAGTACACATAGAGCGTAATTTGTCGCCGTGCTTAACTGATCTTGCGTGTCCGACATACTCACCCGAGGCTGATTCATTATATGTATTGGAAACAACAGCTAATTTTACTGAGAGACATAACGTAAATATTGGCACACACATGAATTATCACTTAATCGGATAGTGCATCGAACGAGGCCGATGCTCCATTCGCTGAAAACATCATAGCATAAATAATCTGACATATTTAGCGATGCAAATCCTCAAAAACAACGAATTATTTTTAATCTCGGTAATGATTATCTAAATTAAGTTACAAATTGAGTAGTTTTTAGGTAGGCTAGGAATTTAGTAGTTGCAGTATAGATTGAGAACTATTTCGCCTTGTTATCAGGTGCAATCTATTCCACAAACTTGGCAATCCTTAAGTAAAGGATGTCAAGTAAAGTAAGTCAACATGGAATCAAAAGTAGCGGCTGTAATAGTTTTTTTGATAGCAAATGTGTTTGCGGTAGGATTGGTATCTTTCCAGTCCAACTTTATTACTGAATTATATGCAGCGTCCTCGAATATAACTAATGCAAACAACGCGACTAGCACGAATAACACAACATCGAATACTATGGATGCTGCTCTTCAAAAAGAAGCATTGAAAATTACACCCACATCTTCTAATGATGTCCAAACGACAACAACGAACAAAGCCATCGTTTTGGGAAATCCGTTCTATATAGAATATGTGAAAACCATTAGACAACAACCTCTGGTCTTGAACACTGGACTACATGCAATTGGAGTAATATTCATAGGTAAAGGTACAGTAAATGGTACAAACTTTGTTCAGCCTGAAGGCAGGGCAATTATTATACCTTTGTCGAAGGGAATTGCTGATATAGTTGGTGGCGGCCTTATCAAAACTACTGCTGGAAAAGCTGGGAATGCAACGTTTAATTTTAGAGAGATTGCTCACTATAATCCATCTACTCGGCTTTCGCAAGTAACTGGAAATCAGGTAATGCAGGGAACAGGCGCAGCTATCTTTAACTCAAACGCCACAGGAGACCTTTCCTCTTTAGGCAACACAGTGATAATGTTTAAAGATCAAGGTAATCCAAATGGTATCAGTACAATAAAGGGCTGGGAATGGAAGTAACTCAAATAGGATAATGCTACATATTAAAGGACCAATTTGTGCCGCCAAATCTCAGTTTGACTCCACTTACTAATTTTTTCTCAACAACCAATAATAATCAGCGTATTCTCAAACGTAGTCAAATACATTAAGGAAGACATCGGATCCTTGGCCAACGGTTCTACTGAGAAAGTCGAACCAGTCACTAGCAAATGACAACCCAGTTGATCGCTAATCCTTTATCAGACAGTGTATATGATCCGCATAATATTTAGATCTCTTAATGTCCCTCTTTCGAATGATTCAATCTACATTGAGACCTATTCAGTATTATTATTACCAGTGTTAATAAAAATCTATCTCAATTTGACGTCCGTAAATTTGCAGATCGACAAATCATCATCTCTGTAGAAGGGCTCTCCTTGGTAATCGATATCAACAATAGTTCAATCGGATATAGTATAGTACATACAATGAATGCCATACTTTCGCTATATTGGACTGCTGAGGTGATGGTATGCCAGATAGCCCTCAAAACAGATCTATTCGTATCAATCGGCGCGTTCATTAATACAAACATGGGACGGCGTAGTATTACCTCAAAATGATTTTCGCGTAACACTTTTTGAATAACATTCAGTGATCTGCTAACTTGTCGAGCTGACCTTATAGAATCATGATGTAAAAAATTATCGGAAAAAATAAAGAATCCACCGGGCTTCAATAAAGAGAATATATTCCTTATGGCGTTCTCATATCGAGTATCATCTACGATATGAAATAATACGTCGAATGCTGAAATAATATCAAATTTTTTACCAAGTTTCTTGTAGGCCTCTTCATCCCCAATGTCTACTTGGAAGAATTCGTTGGAGGGATACATCGATCTCAAATTATCAACTGCTACTGTTGTTATGTCAGTACCAGTTATACTAATCGTGCCGAGATCCTTCCACAGGCCTACATAAAACCCAGTACCTGAACCGATATCTAACACATTTACATTTGCAAAGTCTATATCTAATTTGCTCATTCTATGAATGAAGACTCGTCTCCTAACCTTGTACATACATTCATTGTACCGCTTTCCAAGACCCTGGAAGCCGGTGCCGTGCAATCCAAAATTTTCCTTTAATCTATTTTCCCAGTAATCTTTAGGATTGAGTTCACACATATTAGCTGAACAGAGCAAAATATAAGATATAAAAATCTAGTGACCTTCCAACCTATACTAAATAATTTATCACTCTGCCATCGCTATAGTCACGATCTTAGCTACTTCTTGAGTATTCTCATATTGAGTATTCTTTTTATCCTATCGCTCTGTTTCTTTCTTACATACTGTCTGAGTTGGGTATCATAAAGACGGCTATAACCTTGGATTTCTGCCCTATATGTCAGGTAATAATAGATCATGTATAATGATCCAAGTCGCCCTGTGACCGTGCCGGTTAAAAAATACTTCGCAAATCTTCCCAATGCATACATCGGATGATATCCAAGCGTATGCATACTAGCTCCGAACTCGTAAAAGCGATGATTTAAACCCAGAGGTCTGAGATGTCGAAATCTCGCCTCTTCGATTACAGAATATTTGTAACCAAGAAATTCCACTTCGTACAAAATAGCTGACTCGTAGCCCATTTGCTCAGGATAGCTTCCTTTCCACCTTGTCTTTTCAAATACAGTATTTCGTACATATCTACCGGCGCCATGTGGCATTTCTGGTTTATGATTTGTATAGTTGCCCGATGCTATGGCGACCTCCGGATTAGAATCTAAATAAGAAATCAGCTTAAAAGCATAATCCGGAGCGTACTCTGTATCATCTGTGGCAATAAGATGATAATCTGTTCTCACCATATTTCTATTTCTCACAAGTTCTAACGCCGCGTTCCAGTTTTTCACCACCCTACTGATATCATAACCCATATCGGGGTTTGTTATTATGAATAGCTCAGTCCAGCTTTGTTGCAATTCCTTAAGAATATCTGGTGTACTGTCTTTAGAGCCATCATCGATTACTATGACGTATTCGGGGCCTAATGCTTGATTCTTTAGCGAGAGGAGTGCCGATTTGATCCCATTTTCTGAATTCCTCGAAGTAACAATTGCGAAATAACTGCCCAATTAGTTATAGAACCAGCGAATAACATCAATTTTAAAGTTCTTTCTTCTATTCCGATAAATCATGATGGTATACACCTCTCCTGGGATTCAAATTCGAATTGTGTTAATTCAGGGCTTGCTTAATAGATGTTCAATTTGACAAGTCTAAATTATATACACCCTCAAAATCGAAATCAATAGTTGGTATTGGAATGATTTATTTCGATTCTATGAAGAGATGATCTAATTTCAAACTATAATTTGTGTAATTCTGGATTTAATGAGCCACAAAACAAGCGCTAAGAAAGTTGGTATGCTTGTAGTATGTTATTTTCATGCTTCTCCCAGATTATATTAGCCCTAGCAAATCTATATGACTCTTGTCTTTTCTTATAGAGCAAATCCAAGTGATTCTTGAAATATAATAGTTGAGAAACCATCTCATCATAGTCGTCGAATACAGAGCAATGATCTTGAAGTGTTCTAATGACGGGCTGAACAGAGGAAGAACACATGACAAACAGTCCTGCATGAGCATATTCATATGGCTTATTGGGATTAGTAAAGAAGTGAGCCCAATGTTTCCTCCATGGAAGTAGACCTATCGAATGATTGGACATTTCATTAAACATCTCTTGTCTCGATAAGTATCCTTTGAACTTTACTCTATCCGTTGAATTATTTTTCCATCCTAATACTGTAAGTGTTCCTATTCCATTGGTTTCAAAAACGTCCGTAAAGCCGGTCATATTTCGATGAGGATATCTATCTATATTGAGACCATCGCTGCCTGCATACACCGATGATAAAAATTGATGATATCGTGGACCTTCAATATTACTTGTTTCAGATGACAGAGGAAAGTTCGGCACAACAAACAGTTTGCTCGAGCCTAATTTTCGCATCTCGTTAGAACTAGCATCAGAAACTGTGATAGTTGGCGCTGAACAAACGATTTCTTTTTCCCATCTAGCCCATAATTTTATGGCATAGCGATTCACGATTTTTTTTCGAGTACCAGTAGCCAGTTCGAGGAAATTGTGACCCAACGTCTTGGATTTCGCAACAACATCTGACTTCGGCTTCATTTCATTAAGTAGTCTTGAAGATGCGGACCAGAATTCATGATCGTCGTAGACAAAGGGGAATTTAAATTCCGAAATCATTCTCGCTGAAAAAATATTGTGTGCATGAACAATATCTGGTCTTGTCTCATCTAAAACTTTAGCCAGTTGTCGCTTTACCGATTTCCAGTATAGGGGAACTCCGAACCTTGCTTTTGCATTCCAATTGATTTGATAGATTTTTTGGAAAAGTGTCGTTTTATAATTTGATCCTTTACCACAGAAAATGACCTGATGACCATGTCTTGTAGCTGTAATTGCTGATTTTTCGACCCGCCAATCTGGTAGACCTTCATGAGACAGGTGTAATATTTTCAAATCTTATATTTCATAACAATCTCATTCTTTTAATTCATATGTTAACGCTATGGACAGCACTTATCGCTAGTTAATGAAAGTCATAGCTGAAGGAAATGACTTCCAAGCAACTTTTTGTCCTCAAGAAGTATTAATACTTTAACTAGGAGTATCTGAGGTCACCTAAGTATCTCCACCAGTCAAGATTAATGATATATTGTTCCATATAGTGATTGTACTTGAGATACAACGTTTACCGGCTGGTGTTCAAATGGCAAATTGTCATGATATTGCAATTTGTAATTTAATACTCTAAGGCCACACCCGAGGGCTTCCAATGCTGTCTTACTCAGATTAGGCAATAACACACCATTAACGTATCTTATATCTACGTATATCGCATACCTCTGTAGGAATGCGGGCATATCCCGATACATAATCGGCTGTTTCGCTCTATCATGAACGTCAATATTTAGGCGAACATTGTTTTTTCTACAATATTGCATGGTCAAATTATAATCTGTAGCTTCTGTGTCCATAGTTAAAGCCATTCTATCTAAATCCCGGCCATCCTTGGAATTATTTGGGGTAAAATGCTCGGTGTCTACTGGGTTGGGAATAAATACTGCACCTTTTACGTGTGACAAGAGATCAGGTGTTGCGACTATAACTGCATTGGACATATTTTGAGCCTTCTCATGAAATCTATGTCTTAACAACAGCCTATCACGTATCTTCCTGTAGTTGTGAATCGACTTTATTGCCAGGTCAGATATGCCAGATCGATGCGGCAGTTTGATTTTCTTCAGTCCTCTTATGTCAGTCCCATGGTAGTGTAAGATAATCCTCTTTGAATTACCAAGCTTCTTGCGTAGGAATAATAATGCAT
Source organism: Nitrososphaeraceae archaeon (assembly GCA_051961195.1). Taxonomy (GTDB): domain Archaea; phylum Thermoproteota; class Nitrososphaeria; order Nitrososphaerales; family Nitrososphaeraceae; genus JARBAU01. The sequence goes on from JBQCDO010000315.1 coordinate 16,137, forward strand.
CAATTCTGCTGTGGATGTGGATTATATCTGCAGTATTGGCATACATCAAGCAATCCTCAAGAAACTCTTTTTCAGATTTTGCATATAACATCTGATCTCTATAAAAGTCCTTTATTCCATATTTATCTGAGGTTTTAGTGGTTAGTACTTTTGACTCGTGTCCTTGTAGTTGCTGGAACTTCGCAAGAATAAATGCCACACCTGCTTGATCAAATACATGAAGAATACGTAGCATATATTCCAGGCTAAGTGCTACATTACATATTCTCAGTATTTACCTTTGCATCGACGGCATTTGTTTTTTGAGTTTTTCCGTTCTCAGGTGATGATGCATTCATGGTCGATGATGATGGCCTAAGTGCGGCGGCTCTTATGCTACGTCGAGTAATCTTAGTGAGCATTTCTCTCATTTGCAACTTCTCTTCCTCAGATACCCTTCCGTCAATCAAATCGATTACAAACAACCACATTGTGGCTCCAATTTCGTTTTCCTTAAAAAGGGCATCCTGTTCCACTCTCCATTGGCTTTTTCGATGCCAATATCCAATAATTATACCCAAGGGAACATAGACTGCCACAAAAAGAAGAGCGAATCCCCATATACTGTGAAATACTGAACTAAGTACCGGCGCCTTGTCGATAAGTAACTTGTACTGTATTGTAATAAAGTTAGCAAAAGTCATTATAAAAATTAAATAGATACTATGGCCATTTCGAAAATCGAGCCATCGTCTTCTTACCCAATTTCCAGTAGCCTTTCGTATGAAGTCTCTTGTAAGCATCCCTATGGTGTATGATGCTTTTTACTGTTAAAATGTGTTACGCATTCAATTGGTATGAATTATGTTAATAATCTGACCCCGCCTGCATTACGGGGGAATATATTCTTGATATCGTTATGAGTTCAGATTCATAGACATTTTTAACTTTTATGCCCGACAGAACAGGATTTTCTCCGTTAAGCGAAAATAAATAACTATTTTGGGATTTCGTATTTCGCAAAAAATTCAATATGCTCTCCTTGCTATTGAAAAAATGGAAGGTCCTACCTTGTTCAAGTTCCAATTCCATCCAACCCCTTAAGTGGTTTGCTCCGATTATAACTGCATTTGGTGTGGTATTTTTGTTGATCCACCCTATTGCTGATAATAGCATAGGATTCTCCTTTATGTCTAAAGAATTAAACTGCATACTCACCGGTTCAAATGATCCAATATAGCCACGCACAATTTCATATAGTATAAATGGGCTCCGATATGGTGAGGCGACATAACTTATTCCAATAATACCAAATATTGCTATTGTGATTAAAAGGACAGGATAAGCTGTTTTCGATTTCCGAACACCAATTCTTTTACTAAGAATTATGAATCCATTGCCGGCGAAAATCGAAAGAAAAATCCCGGTCAATATGATCCATCTGTTAGCAACTAATGATTCGTCATTTGGAAATAATATCCATGAAAACGATCCAAAAATGGTGATTAGGAGTGCAATTTTCAAGATCTTAGCATTCCTTTCATGTCGTAAACCCAATAGAGCTGCCGGCACCAAGAGACCGTTCACCGCAATAAAAGAAATTAATAGATTAAATGGATTGTAAGACGTAGAGGATATTCCAATGTGTCGAACCGTGACTACCTGATGTTCAATAAAACTAAATTTGCTAAGATCATTCCATATCGTAGAGCCCATGAACAAGGCTATTACAAATACAAATAACGCGGCGATAGAACTTAATGCAGCAATTTTGTCCTTGGATTTGATTGCGTATATGAATAAAGAAAGTGAGAACAATCCACCTACCATCCTGTCCGATACTGCGATAGCCGAGGATAGGATGATTGATACTATTGACTTTAGTAATTGATTTAAACTATTACTTGATTTGTTGACAGCAATCAATGAAAAGACGAAGAACATTAACGAAATAGAAAAGACATCTCTGTGCAGATCCCACGTAGTACGGAGGACGGACATTTGTAGAATAACAAAAATAGAAAGAAATATGCTTTCTGTTACACTTATTTTTAGGATTCTTATTCCTATCGTGAATATTGAGACAGACAGCATTCCAAACATGAATATGGCTGAGGCTAATACCGTAATGTATGGCGATGATGCTACTGCACTACCAATCAAATGCAACAAGTAAACATACATCGGAAATTCGTGTGAAGTAGAATGCCAATGGATATCGAAATTGGTTAACACCGGGATGTAGTAGTTAATTACATCATAACCAATTGGGTAGGGATATGCGATCATCTCCGGAACAAGTCTCAGCAGGAAGCCAGCGGAAAAGACCAGTAGAGCAGCATAATATTTATCCGTCACAATCCTTGAAATCGGTTGAATAAGGGAGTGCAAAGTTCGTCAGATATCTTCGCGACTAAGGATCATATATTGGATCTATCATAACCGCTCAGTGCCTTTTAATTCTCGAGTAACAAATAATTTATACCAGATTTCTAGGCTCAGTAATTGAAGCAATTTGCTAATATACCTTGGATCTCCGGATTCATTAATCTTCGATAATGCACTATGATACCAATTTTGATCTATTATTTTTTCCTCAAATATTCGCCCTCGTTCCAAGTTACACGTTATGATCTCCATCCCCTGTTTTGACCACAATGCATTCAGGTCCATTCCGTATCCGATTTTTTCGTTTTCGATGAACTTTTGATTAGAGTTGCGCGTTAGAATAGATCGTAACGGGATCTTTCCAACATTATTTCTATAATTATACTTCAATTCTGGAGGAATCTTGATGGAAAGCTTCACAATTTCATCATCCAGGAGAGGTGCCTTGCCCTTGATATTAAAATGCCTAAAAAACTTCTCATTAGTTGGGACGAAATCATGCAATAACTTACCGTTATAATCTGCACATAATAGCTGGTCCAGCGGTTCTAAAGTGTTGTTGAAATATTTTTCGAATATTTCATAAATTGATAACCAACTAAATTTCATGTTTTCTGCGAACATTTTTTCCTGATCGGCTACCCAATCACGTTCATGACATTGCAGATAAACCTGAATCCGTTCTAATGGAGTAGCTTTTGAGGTTATCAAAGAAAGGAACTTTCTATATCTGAAAGTGTATCCAGCAAATAATTCATCACCGCCGTCTCCAGTGAATAGGACATCAGAAGTGGATTTTGCCTCTTTAATAAAATAATATTGATATATATTCCATCTCGGTTCTTTGACTATGCTTATCATTTCAACCAGATCTCTCAACGGGTTTTCTACAACGATACGATTGAACGATCCTCCTTTACTCTCTGAAATCTGCTTAGCAATCAAGAGCTCATGATCATCGTAGAAACCTACACTATAACAATTGATGTCAATGGCCGGGAATTCGTCCCGTAATAATGAGAATATAAGATTCGAATCTACGCCTGTACTTAATGCAACAGCGATATGGTCAGCTTTGTTGGTCTCGACTGAATATTTTATCACATTACGAAGAGCTTTTTCTATCTCTAATGAATTTGGAATGGGTTCTGTACCTTTTCTTTGGGCTAAAATCTGGTCTGTGGTAACATCAGCTATTTTGGCCGAATCCTTTGGATAAAAAGGGTCATACCTCAACGTCAGCAAATTGCATAGATTTATCAATGTTAAGTCGTACGTCTGGCTTTTAAAAAATATATCGTAAGCCTTCTGAAGTACGAAATTGACTCCCAATTGTAATAAGGTTCGATCGCTTTGTTAGATGTTATTTGTTCACAAAGGAACCAAGTTATTAAGAACCTAATTGTCTATATATATTCTGCAGGGTCTCCACTATCTTTTTGGTGGAGTGATATTCTTTTACATATTGTATTCCTTCTTTTGCTAGTTTATGCTGAACACTTGTGTCTTCCAATAATGCTTCGAGATCCTGTCTAAAATTTTGGTTAGTCGTTATAAATACAGGAGGCTTGTATTTATCGTATAATTCATCAGATATATATGCAATGACCGGTTTTCCAAGAGCCATTCCTTCAAGTTCGAATCTCCCAAACCAGCCGATATTTGGAATAATCTTTCCAAGTACTATATCGCAAGTAGAAATCAACCTTAAAGTCTCTCTATGCGAAACGTCTAAGATTCTAACTATGTCACATTTGCCAGTCTTCTGTAATGAATCTAGGATTTCAGAATAAATGTCCAGATGTCCATACATTTTATAATAAGGATAATGTGCTACCCTGAGTCTACCGCCGTTCCTATTTTCTGTTACTGTTAGCAACTTGTCGATGCAAACTGGACTAGGAAGCCATTTACCATTCTGAGCGTACTTTAAGAGGTCTGGCGTAGAGACTAGGCAAAAATCGTCATCAGACTTTCCTCTGAGATCATCTCCGTGATAATGCTTGAGGTATATTTTTCCTTGATTTCGTTTTTCCAGACCTGCTTTCAAGGAACCGTATGGATAATGATAATGCCAGATATCATATTCTTTCAACTTTCTGAACACCTTCCATCTTGAAAAGGGAGACCTGTAGTTAATCATAGTGCCTCCGAACTGGTTATAGATCTTTGGATTGAATACATAAACATCTGATAAATGTCCTTGTAAGATTTGTGCCTGTGAGAGGTCAGAGCCTATGCCTGATATATTGTTTATATGCGCTATCTTCATGGCGTGATCTATATAGGATCGATTTGATCGATACTGAACCTATTGACATTGTCTTCGTTTGAGACAGCTAGATATCTCGCCAAAACAGAAAGTGTCTTAAATGAATTCCTACTAGCAGAATTCTTAACGAACTGTCTTGTATTTTTTCTCAAGAGCCTGATACATTTGTAAATTAACTAACCTATTGAAATTATCAAATGTTGTCATAATTTTTTTGAGTCTTGTAGTCGAGCCATTTTTCCTTAATTCCGTAAATACTTCGTCAACTGCGTAAGTAGCAGCATATAACCCTGACAACGGGAAAACTGCAATCCTATATCCAAGGTCAAGAAGTCGTTTTGCATTCAGATTCGGTGTTACTCCATCTTCGATCATGTTTGCAACTAAGGGCGCGTCAATTTCATCTGCGATTCTTCTTAACTCTCCAATTGATCTGGGAGCTTCGATAAAAATAACATCTGCGCCCATCTCTCGATATGCCTTTCCACGTCTTATGGATTCATCTATGCCGAGTGGGGCTCTCGAATCTGTCCTTGCGACAATGATAAAGTCTTTACTTTTTCTCGCTTCAAGTGCCGCCCTCAATTTTGAAATATATTCTTCCATTTCTATGACATCCTTACCTTGCATATGACCACATCTTTTAGGCCAGAGCTGATCTTCTATAAAGACACCTGCTGCGCCAATAGATTCCAAATCGCGAACAAGTTTCCAGACAGTCAGTGGGTTACCATAGCCAGTGTCAATATCGACTATTACTGGTGAATTCACTGATCGAATGATTCTAGTAGCGTTATCAATAGTTTCGCCAGCATTCAAAAAACCATAGTCCGGCATTCCAAGCAGTGAAGCAGCAGAACCGTAGCCGGTCTGAAACATTGCATCAAATCCAACACTTTCTGCTATCTTTGCAGTTAATGCATCATAAACCCCTGGAAGAACAAGAATATTTTTTTTATCCTCGATTCGTTCTCTCAATGATCTCTTATTGTTCTTCTGTTTCCTCAAGTGCTTTGTCTAAAGGGGGATCGCAATTATTAAAGGATCTGCTTCTCTTGATTAGGACTTCAGAGTATTTTTGAGATAATGCAGTTTGGACTGACGCCTATTAATCGGGAAGCACAACAAGATAGTGTAATCCCATCAAATACTAATCGATCAAATCCTTGGTTAAGTTAAGTTATAATTAGGATTCATGGACTGAGACGCACACCCCTGCTAGTGCATGATGTTGGTTTATAGCACAAAATGAGTTACCACAAAGTGACACATCTTAATTTCCTTCAGAAATATTCTATAATTAGTGGTAACCAATTCTGAACTATAGTAGTAACTTCAATAAGGAACCATTTGGAGTTTTTAGTCGGACAGTGTATGAAAATATTATATGAAGAGTAAAAAGAGTATAAGACAAACATCTCCTAATAATGATCATTTGTCTAGACTAACAAAGAATGCTATTGATCATAATGAAGCAGTGGTAGTAAAAACAATTATCGATACTATAGCAGCATTTGGGAGGGATGGAATAAACCCTATCACGGAGATTCTGAACCATTCCAATGATGAGTCGGTGAAATTACATGGAAGAGAGGTAATAAGGCAAATAAAATCACTAGATAATTAGTATGCGCTTCCTCTTTGCGGAACTATTTAAGGAAAGGAATATAACTGTCGCTAGTGATATTAGTATATGCTTTCTCACTGGTTCTCTCGGGTCGGTAGTTCTATTCCTAGAGGATTTTCTAGGCATTATGTCTTGGGCTTACTTAAAGAACAGCCAATGACAGGAAAGGAGATTATTGATAGAGCTATTTATGATAGTGACGGAAAATGGAGACCTTCTCCGGGATTGATATATCCTATGCTTGGAAGATTACTAGAAGATGGTCTAATTGATGAGGTAGAAAACGGTAGATATAGGACAACAGCGTCTGGAGAGAACACAGCTGCCGATATGAAATCTCTACATAATATCGTGCAAAAGCAGTTAGATGTAATGTTAAGAGTGGGAAATGTGGGCAAATTTATGGCATTCGATCTAATCGATAGAGTTTCTGCAATAGGATCTGCACTCAGTTCAAATTTGGATAGAATGACTGAACAAGAAAAGGAAAAATACAAAGAATTTCTCTTAGCCGAGTTAGCTAAACTTGACGAACAAGAAAATATTAACCAAAGACTCACATTGGATCAAAAATAGCTGAACTACTCTCTTGGCCTTGATGAGGTTTGGCATGATTCCATCGAAATTCTGTTATAGCGGGCTTACTGTAGCTACTTATTACAACTCTTCTGCTATGTTTTTCGAAACGGTTCACGGGCTGTCTAAGCTTGTAGAATTTTTTGAAAATTGAAGTCAAACTTGCCTAATAATTATGTTGCTATCTGAATGTATTTCATCGGCTGATTATTCTTAAATTCTGTATTGCTAATCCTTTTAATAACGTTGATAATCTAACAGTCTGTTAGATTGCCTGATGATATATCAGTGATATCTGGTCCGTCTTCTGCTGAGTTGGCAAATAAGATTGCAGCCAACCTTCATGTAACGCCTATACTTGCAGATGTTTGCATCTTCACTGATGGGGAAAGCAAGATTCGATTACCCCCTATCCAAAAAAAGACTTGTGTCGTAGTACAATCTACTTATCCACCAACAGATCGACATCTATTACACGCTATGATGATGATCAGAAAATGCTCTGAAGTGCAAGCCACCAATATTATTGCAGTAATTCCGTATTTGGCATACGCAAGACAAGATAGGGAATTTTTACCAGGAGAGGTAGTCTCGATGTCTTTAATTGCCAGCCTACTGGAAAGTGCTGGCATTAAGCAGCTAATTACAGTGGACGCTCACAGCAAAGTGTCACTTTCGCACTTTAAAATCGATGTACAAAATCTTTCTTCGATACCTTTATTCGCAAACTACGCCGCAGAAAAGTTGAAATTGGATATGCCAATTGTTGTCTCGCCAGATCTGGGAGGTATGGTTCGGGCAAAGGCACTTGCATCAATATTAAGAACCGACTCTATTGCTCTTAATAAGAGTCGCGATAGATCTACCGGTGAAGTAACAATTGATTGTGGAGAATCTCAATATCAATTCGGCAAAAGGGACGTAATTATTCTGGATGACATTATAAGCACTGGAGACAGTATAGTTAAAGCATGCGAGGCACTAAGACAGTTTGGTCTATTAGGAAGAATATTTGTAATGTGCACACATGCACTTCTTATTAAAAATGCAACACAGAAGATCATGTCCGCCGGTGTAAACGATATTATTGCTACAAATTCTATTCCGAATGAGTTCGCAAAAGTAGATCTCAGCCCGATCATCTGCTCACCCCTACGAGCTATCACTAATATTAACTGAGCTTGATCTATATCCTGCCAGGCTACAAGACTTTGTATGATGCCGACACCTCAGGAATTCCCTTTACACGTTTTAAAGTATAATCCATGATAGAACGTGAAGGGGGATACATGTAACACATTGGTTTTTGTAAGCAATATGCCTTTAGAACGAGGACATAAGACTAGGGGTGCGGGAGTAATTTTATGGTAGACATGCAGATAACATTTCTTGGAACTTCCGCCGCAACTCCTACTTCAGACAGAGGGCTTTCCTCTCTTGCTATCGTTCGAGGGAGCGAGGTTTTATTGTTCGACGCCGGAGAAGGAATGCAGCTTAACTACATAAAGTCTAAACTTGGAGTGAACAAGAAGATGAAGATTTTCATCACACATATGCACGCGGATCATTGTCTTGGATTATTAGGTCTGTTACAAACAATGTCGTTACAAGGTAGAGAAAATAGGATAGATATTTATGGCGAACCTAAATTAGTCGAGTTCGTAAATGAGAATACAAGAATCATTAATTTTGGTCTATCTTATGAAGTGAATCTCCACACAATTGAGTCTGAAGGGCTAGTAGTAAGAGAAAAGGATTATGATGTTACATGTTGTAATGCAACCCATTCTACATCGGCATTTTCGTTCTGTCTTACTGAAGGAGAAAGGCCAGGGATTTTTAATATTATTGAGGCTAAACGATTGGGTATTCCTGAGGGAGAACTGTACGGAAGGCTGCAAAATGGGCAAGACATTATCTATAAAGGGAAAACAATATTATCTAGCCAGATAGTGGGATCCCGAAGACTTGGTCGCAAAGTAGGAATATCCGGAGACACTAGGCCATCAGAAAAGCTACGAAGATTCTTTATGGACTGCGATGTTCTCATATTTGAATCAACATATAGTCACAAGTTGAAAAGAAAGGCAGCACTGAATTTTCATTCAACTGCAAAGGAAGCAGCACAGTTAGCAGCACGGTCAAGAGTTAAGAAACTGATTCTTACGCATTTTAGCGCAAGGTACAGTAATACGTTTGAATTGGTGAGTGAGGCCAAATCAATACATGATAATGTGAATGCAGCCGAAGATTTAATGGTAGTCCGAGTTCCGTATCGAGATTAGATGCTGATATTACCGATATTACTTCTGATAGTTAAGCATCTTATTTGATTTGATTATTATGCAAAAAAGAAGAAATTCAAGAATAACAATATTTGAATGTCTGAATCGAGATCGTTTCTGATTAATACTATCTGTTGGCCTTGGTAAATACGGGGGCAGAAGTAAACTCATCAGAATCTGCGATTAATGAGATGGCTGTTGTCTTGTAAGTTTGTAATTTTTCTGATACTGCTAAGCTAAATGCACCACTGGCCCCATCAGTAATATTCAATGGCTCGGCTAAGCCTCTCCCTATTGCAACAACATTTCCGCTTTTGTCGTACAGTGTGGCAATAATTAGAGTATTCGTAGAACTATGATTGGAATTGTTGGTTACTTCTCCGTTGATATAGTAAATGCCAAAAATATCTAGTCTAGAATTAGATGGACTAACCCTCAGTCCCATGGTTTTTAGTCTACCCTCAGTCGGTCCTGGGTTAGTTTCGATTGATATCTTATAATTTCTAACCTGATTGACGGTTTTGCTGTCAATATACAAAATCTCAAATGGCGAAATGCCTCCCGGATTAATAATATTCAATTCTGATGACCTACTGAATACATTTAATAAGTTGCCTTTGTTACCATAAAATGAACCTTTTATCACCACATTTGCCACGGGCTTGGTTGAAAAATTCTTCACCTCGCCGTACACATGCATAATTCCGTTTTCATCAATAAATGACGATGTTTTCCGGATCTCGATCCCTGAAGGAGCTGCTTTGGCGGAAAGCACAGCCATAGACAGTGTCATCATGATCAAGATTACAAATACGCTTGTTAATTTACCTAAAGCCGTACTCAAAGTTAGAATTACCTGTTTATAATCTATTTTCCAGTTTCGACTAATCTCATATGGCTTCATATTAAACGGCGCGGATCGATTTTGACTTGAAACGATGAAAAGATGAAATACTATTATATGGAAGGGACACTATTAACACGATTAGTAGAAGTTCTTCTTAATGCATACACCATTAACATGCCCTGGATGCAGTAAAGGTCATCTCATCGCTGATGCTGATACCGGAGAGATAATTTGCGATAGCTGCGGATTGGTTCAAGTTACTGATTTTCCTGACCATGGCATGTTGACGACGCCCATTACTTATCCGAACAGAAGTAGTGTGGGGGCATCAAATTTTGCGTTAATCTGTAATGATATTGAATATTCTACGGTAATTGATAGGGCAAATACTGATGCAAGGGGTCATAGACTTGATCCAAGCACATTATCTAGAATGCAAAGGTTACGTACATGGGATTTCAGGCTCCGTACTGATTCTAATGCGGCTAGAAACATCAAGCAAGCACTAAATGAGCTGGATGCTCTTAAGGATAAGCTCGGTCTGCCAGATACCGTGCTTGAAAAAGCGTCATATATATATAGAAAGGCTCAGATCAAGGGTTTGGTACACGGAAGATCCATATCTGCAATATTATCCACTGCAGTATACATTGCATGTAGAGAAATGGGGACTCCAAGGACCTTGAAGGAAATCTCTGTGATTGCGAATCTCGAAAGAAAGGATATTGCAAGGGATTATAGACTGCTCGTAACCGAACTTGATCTTAAAATTCCATTACTCGACCCTTTGAAATGTATTGTAGGAGTGGCAAATAGAATAAATATAAGCGAAAAAACCAAACGACTTGCTCTCGATTCAATGAATGAGATAATAAAAAATGAAATCTCTGCGGGCAAGAATCCTATGGGGCTAGCCGCTACAGTTCTTTACGTTTCATGTCTAAAGAATAAAGAGAACAAAACACAGGCCGATATTGCACGTGCCGCAGGAATAACTGAGGTGACAATTAGGAATAGATATAGCGATTTGAAACGTAACATGATCTAATACACCACTTTTATGACTTATCCTTGTTGTACTCTTGTAAAAATTCGATTTCGATAGCCACCTACGTTTTCAACGTATATTTGTCGTTTAGTTAATAAGCAGACCTACGGGATTATAACCTCGCAGTGTCGAAAATTTATGACGTTATCATAGCAGGTGGTAGTATTTCTGGTCTACTTGCTGCTCGGGAATTATCTAGTCACAATGGAATCTCAGTCCTAGTTCTTGAAGAGGATTACGAAGTTGGGACCCCTGAGCACTGTGGCGGACTTGTAAGTATGAGTGCAGTAGAAAAGCTTCAGACCCTTCCGTCTGCCAAATCTATACAAAATAAAGTTAGAAAGGCAGAAATCCTATCTCCTTCCAATGGTTTTGATGTTAACGCAGATAATCAAAAAGTCATTGTACTAGATAGACGAGAATTTGATAAACAAATTGCTTTTGAGGCCCAAGATTTGGGTGCAGAAATAAGAGTTAGGTGTTCCGTAAGATCCGTAGTCGAAGATACCCACGATTTTGATCCAAACAATATCGATGATGGAAAAATCCATTTGGTCTCGACTTCAGAAGGAGAGATGAAATGTAAATACTTTATAGATGCTAGAGGGGTAGGTTCTATAATTCTTAAAAATAGAACTGGTGTTCTGCAAACTGCACAATATGAAGTCTATGCACCGTGGATTGACAGTGATGTAATCGAAGTAAAATTTGACAATATTAGATTTCCGGGATTCTTTGCCTGGATTATACCAATTGATTCAGGAAAAGGCAAGGTAGGTGTGGGTGGAAGAGGGATAAATGTGGTAGAAGCGTTAAAATATTATTTGAATAGCAAGGGGTCAAGATATAATATAGTTAGGAAGGTTTATTCTCCTATTTGGGTAATGGGACCACTGGAAAGTTTCTTATGTGGACGTAAGTATTTGGTAGTGGGAGATGCAGCCGGCCAGACTAAGCCTACGACAGCCGGTGGAATCTTTACATGCGGAATGGGAGGTATACATGCTGGCAGAGCTACGGCAAATGCGATCAATACAAATGACCAGGAATTGCTAAAGGACTACGAAAGAGAATGGTTTTCAGAGTTTAATTCTGAGTTTAAAAAAATGCTACTTGCTCGAAGGCTCCTTGAGCGATTGGATAATAGGGGTTTGGACGAAGTATTTGCCTCCATCTCTCAATCGGAAATTGATATCATATCACAATCGGGGGACTTTGACTTCCATTCAACGGCGTTGGCCCGAATTATCGGAACTAAAAAAGCTACAAAAATCATAAAGTCTGTGCTAAGTAATGAATTAAGACGCTTATTCGATTAAGCAAGATATAAATTCGGATATTTATCTTCAACGATATATACATGTCAAAGCCTTTACAATTGCCAGTTTGTACATCTTGTAATCGTCCCATTATGCCAAATGACGAATGCGTGAAATATTATTGTCCTAATTGTGGTTACGTCCTCATATGGCGATGCCAAAGTTGTAGGGAATTTGCTAGGGCTTACAAATGTGTTGGTTGCGGTCTAGAGGGACCATAGATGAGCAGATTAGTGGCACGAATTAAAATTCTACCTGCGGAAGCTGATACTGATCTAAATAGATTAGTGAATACACTTAATGATCAAATTCCGAAGGGTATGGAGCTTAAGGCTCATGCGACTGAGCCTATAGCATTCGGAGTGAATGCCATTCTTGGAGATTTTTTGATTGATGATGAAGAAGGGCAAATGGACAAGCTAGAAGAATCCATCAAGAAGACAGAAGGAGTTGGTGAAATTGATGTGGTTAGCGTGAGTAGGCAGTCTGTAAAAATGAAATAATCAGTATGAATGGACTTCGGTCGGAGGCTGTACTAGTACACATTTGAAAAGACCTCAAGGTAAGAAAAATAAAGATCAGGGAGCTATCAAGAAAATTCAGTTAAGAGTAGCTGAAGCAAAACATCGTGACGTGGGTAAGCGCAGAGCAAGAATAGACCCAGAGCCTATGCGTCAGCTTGGCATAGAACCGGGTCAGGTAATAGAATTGACTGGCAAAAGGAATACGGCAGTTATAGGATGGCAAGCCGATGATGAGCAGGGCCGTGATATTATTAGAATTGATGGCCAAACAAGAAAAAATGCTGGCATAGGAATTAATGATTTACTTTCGGTAAAGCCAATAAATGCAAAAGCTGCAAAAATGGTGGTTCTGCTACCGCTTGCGAATAATAATGTTGTTATCGATAAAGAATTTTGTGAATTTGTAAAAAATAGGCTGCGTGGTTACCCAGTTACAGCTGGCGATGAGATATCGGTTATCATTTTGGGAAATTCCATGGACTTTAGGGTCGAAAAGGTGGTTCCAAAGACTATCGCAAAGATTGACAGTTCAACAAAACTTAGTATATTGGCCGAATCTACCCTCGACAAGAAGCCTAGAATTACATACGAAGAGATTGGCGGTCTTAAGGACCAGATAAAGCGTCTTCGCGAGATTGTCGAATTACCTTTAAGGCACCCGGAGGTATTTACGCGACTAGGTATTGAACCACATAATGGGATTCTTATGTATGGATCTCCAGGCTGCGGCAAGACACTGATCGCGAAAGCCCTTGCTTCAGAGTCTGAAGCTAACTTTTACATAATAAACGGTCCGGAAATTGTCAATAAGTATTATGGGGAAACCGAAGCACGGTTAAGGGATATCTTTAAAGAAGCACGGGATTCGGCACCTAGTATAATTTTTATTGATGAGATAGATGCTATTGCGCCAAAACGAGAAGAGGCATTCGGAGATGTAGAAAAGCGAGTTGTTGCACAGTTGCTTGCGCTCATGGACGGCATGTCAGAACGTGGGAATGTAATCGTTCTTGGGGCTACAAATAGGCCCGAGAGCATTGATCCAGCCTTGAGACGCCCAGGAAGATTTGATAGGGAGATAGAGGTCGGAGTACCAAATGCTGAGGGCCGGCTGGAAATTCTTCAGATCCATACCCGTGGAATGCCTCTTGCGGCCAATGATATAGACCTTAGAAGTTTGGCGGCTGAACTTCATGGTTACACCGGTGCTGATATAAAAGCTCTGTGTAGAGAAGCAGCAATGAAGGCCCTCAGAAGATATCTGCCGGAAATTGACCTCGAAGGCGACAAAATATCGCGAGAGACTCTAGGGATGATGGAAATAAGAAGTAGGGACTTTAGAGAAGGGATGAAGGAAATTATTCCCACCGCTATGCGAGAATTCTACGTTGAAGTTGCCAAGGTAAAATGGAATGATGTAGGAGGATTATATGACGCTAAGAGGACACTTTATGATAACCTGATTACAGCTATTAGGGAGCCTGACAGGTTTACTAAGATGGGTATTAAACCACCTAGAGGAGCTCTTCTCTTCGGTCCACCTGGATGTGGCAAAACACTCATCGCTAAATCGCTTGCAACTGAAAGTAGTGCTAATATCATTGTAGTCAGGGGACCTGAGATATTATCAAAATGGGTCGGCGAGTCAGAAAAGGCAATTCGAGAAATATTTAGAAAAGCGAAGGCTTCGTCCCCCTGTGTAGTTGTTTTCGATGAGTTGGATTCGTTAGCAAGGCCAAGAGGAGAAGATGACCTCTCTGGTAATGAACGTGTGCTTTCTCAGCTCCTGACAGAGATGGACGACTCCGGTAGTGCTGGGGTTATTGTTACAGGTATTACCAACAGACCTGATCTAATTGATACATCCTTGTTGCGACCTGGAAGACTTGACCTTATTTTGTATATCTCTCCGCCAGATGAGAAGGGCAGATACGAAATTCTCAAAATCTTGACAAAATCTATGCCGCTCACCCAGGACGTTCAACTCGAGGAGGTAGCTTACTCAACGAAAGGCTTCAGTGGAGCAGATTTGGTTGCACTTGCTAGAGAATCAGCAGTTAACGCGATGCGAAACAAATCCACGGTAATATCAAGGGATGATTTTAAAAAGGCACTTCATCAAGTGAAACCGTCTATAACGAAGGATATCGAGGATTGGTATGAAAATATAAGAAAATCGGTTACCTACAGTATTCCAAGACCTACTGACAAATCGTTTTATAGTTGAGGTTACATTGCCGCTCCACTATAACTTAACCGATATTCGATTAGGTTGTATGTACAAAACGCGTGCTATTGTATTTTCATATTGTTGATATATGCCTCTGGCATACTTTGCAATATTATATGAAATATCCGCTGCGTAACTTAATCTATGAAAAGATAAAGAATGTAGGGAATACCACTGACGTAGATCTTATAAACAGCTTAACTAGAGATAATATTTCACTTACCAATGCTGACTTGGATAAGACCTTGTTAGATCTTGAGATATATGGTCTGATCAGGGTATCTTGGATCGCAAAGGACAAACGTAGAATAGAATCTGTCTAGCTAAACTTTGTATCTAACCAATCGCATGTAGTTGAGTCTACATTGTAACTAGGGGAAACATCATCTAGTTGCACTATCATAGTCTGTAGTAAAACAGAGCATCCAATGCTAATCCAATGAAGACTACTACCAAATATGGGGCAGTGACTTTGTAAGCCTTCCAGGCATACTGTGAAGTAGCATTTTTAGTTAGTTTATAATGGTAAATCAACATCAAGGATCCTGAAAAAGCAGCTATTATAGTATATAAAAGTCCTAGCCCAAAAAAATACAGAGATATGGAGTAGGGCAGAAGAATAAGAGTATTTAAAAAGATATAGCTAGCAGCTTTCTGATTGCCTACTAGAACGGGTAACATTGGAACGTTAACACTTGCATACTCTTCTCTTGCCTTAATAGCCAAACACCAAAAATGTGGAGGAGTCCACATGAATACAAGCCAGCCTACTAAAAAACCTAGAAGGTCAATAGATCCAGTAGCTGTCGCCCATCCAGCCATAGAAGCAGCACTTCCGGCGAAACCGCCAATTACAATATTTGAGGCATTATTTCGTTTAAGCCATAGAGTATATACAATAACATAGAATAGTATTCCAAGTATGATCATCCCTGTCGCTACAGGATTTAGGGTAATCCATGCAATAATTACAGCCAATATGCATGCGCCGAGTCCATATACAAGTACATTTCGTGGAAGCAGCCTACCCGCAGGCAGAGGCCGAAGCGACGTCCTAAGCATTATCTTATCTATGTCTCTATCATAATAATGATTAAGAGCACTCGATCCCATTGAAGCTAAAGCCCCTGCCAAGGAAAGAAAACCTATTTGCCAAAACGAGACATCCCAACCTATAGTGGGAGTATTATCGAATCTGCTGCCTGCTAGTAAAGATGTAACTGCAGTGATTACTAGTACTACTACGATACGTGGCTTCGATACTTCTATATAGTCACTAATACTCACTCTTCAAATACCTTTGTTTTGGTCTCGTAGACCTATCATTTAATTTATTCGCTCTAGACATGCGGAATAATGATTATATATTTTAAGAATTTATCATCAGATTTAGTGAGTTATCAATTTCGGATATTATCAAACGTGTAGATATATCTTATACTATCGAGCCTGTATGTATTTACGATCCACAGTAACTGAGTCTGATTTGCTACTCAGACAATTCGATTTAGATATCGGGACCTACATAAATTCATAGATCACTCCCTTATACTTTCCAGAGTTGAGACGACCTGCCAAAGCATTGTCCTTATATGAGATTCCATCTGTCTGCTCTGAGTTAGACTCTCCAACATACTGATCGCATTAGCTGCTCTTACCGAAATACTGCCACCTTTTTCATCAGTTAGGGTGGCAAGAACATCTTTCACCAAGTTTCTGGTATTTCTCTGAATATCTCGATTTTTTATAATCGCTTCTAGTGTGACGATCGTCTTAGAAAGGCGGTCTTCATTAGCCTTTTCCTTCAACTCTTTTTTCTTCGCGCTCATAATACTATTGCTAAACAACATACCGTTATTTGTATTCATTCATCCCGAGTCTTCTCAAATCTTAAGCTATGGAAATCTCTATATTGAATTAGATGGATGGGAAGGCATTGCTCACAAGTGTGAAAACGTCCTTGGACGAAATTAACGATGATCTTAAAGATATAGAAGCCAGACGAGACAGCCTTATCAAAAATACACGAGACGTACTCTATGATTGCAGTAATTCAATAATATCTCTGCATCGCTCCGAAACTAGCAAAGCGACACAACGAATGGAGAGAGCTAAGGCTACGTTAGACGCCCTGAGAGAACAGGCTAGAACTGACCTTTATAAATACATTAGTGTCCCTGAACAAGAGCTTGTCGAAGCTTACATGTTAAGAGCCATAACAGAGGATAGACTCTTGCCAAGTTCAAAGGATCTTGGCGTCTCCGGCACATCATATTTGACTGGCCTGCTTGATTGTGTGGGCGAGCTCAAGCGAATGGTGTATGATAGACTGAGAGCTGGAAAACCGGATGAGAGCACAAAATTATTTTTAGTTATGGAAGAAATCTATAGCTCAATCTATCCATTTGCCGCATACGACAACCTTATACCTGGCCTACGAAGAAAGCTAGATGTCGCTAAAGTTTTGATCGAGGATATTCGAGCAATTATTACAGAAGAAAAGAGACGACAGATGATTATGTCAGCGATGGATAATCTAAAAGATCATCTTGAGAAGTTATAGCTTGAGAAAATGAATGAAACTAGGGGACAGGATCTAAATTTGCTAAATCACATAAGTTATAAAAGTACCCTTAATTTCGAAATTTTGCAAATGCTTCTTCCAGAATATGTTCCAAAGTTAGGTGCCACTGGGGAAATTCTCGGGGATCATCGGGATAATTATGGTAGTGAGCAACCAATTTTTCATTCATTTTGGAAGTGTGGCTCAAGTGTTCTGCTAGAGTTCGGTTAACCACCGCTTTCATGAACATCGATAGCTTGTCAACCGCATTGAACTCTGGATGTTCACCATTTGTAATTTTTTCAACATCCATCTTAGAGAGAAAATGCTTCATGCCATAATTAATTTGATCATTGGTAAGATTCTGTAGCATCCGACGGAACACTTCTAAACCTGCTGTCTTGTATCCGTACTCTTCAACAAATTCCTTATTATATATCCATAGACCATTTTCAGTGACATCATCTTGTTGGATAGCCTGAACTGCATCTTTCCCAGCAATGGTACCAGCTATGATCGCGGGCCCGATTCCGCCAGCATCAATAGGTTTGGGCATCCACGCAGCGTCCCCCACAAGGATGTATCCATTTGCGACGAGACAATCGTTCTGCCTACGAACTGAGACCTGCCAGGTCCCCCATGAATTTCCCTCATCCGATTTCTCGTCCGTCATTTTTAGGTTTTTTAAGACTGGATTAGAACGAATATATTCATCTATTAGTGATTTTAGATCCTTTTTTGTACCGTTTCTTTTATTAAGGGACTCTAATGCTTTCTGCTGTACGCCCAATCCTATGTTCGCCTTATTCTCTCCTTTGGGAAAAACCCATGCATACCCACCAGGAGCGATCTCTTGATCTAAATGAATAATACAATAATCAGGGTCAAAGTAAGTCTTATCGTGTCGGGCAATCTCAAAGGTATAGATATATCGACCGGTGGCTTCCAAATCGTTTCGATTTATCCTCTTTTCAATAAAAGACTTGATGGGCAAATTTGATCTGAGAACAGATGTTACCCCAGTACAATCAATCACCAATTTCGAGGTTCGTTTGAACACTTCTTTAGTATCGATCTCCTCGCCTAGAACACCGACTATCATATTATCCTCATAAATTAACGATCTCAATGCGACCCTGTCCTTAACTTCTATACCCCAGTTAAGGGCGTCATTCATTTGCTTTTGTGGCAGAACTTTTCTATTTAAAAGATATCCTTCGCCATCAAAAGAAACAGCAGTTTCATGGTTTGGAGAATAGGCGACTACACCTTTTACATTGTGTTCGATTTCAGGGTTATCCCATTTGATCCCAATTCTCTTTGACATGTAATCGACTGCCTTCTTACCAACCGCATCACCACAGATCCAACCGGTGACGGTTTTTTTCCCCAAGCTTGATGATAGGTTTCTGTCTATGACAAGAACTCTAAGAGACTGATCTGAGTAGAAAGCAACTGAACAGGCAGCAATCATGCCTGCCAGGCCACCCCCTGCGACTATAACATCATAATCTCTTTCACCAGTAGTCATCCATTAAAGCGAGATTTGTTATTTTTAATCTCTATTTATAGTTAAGTCGCCTAATTTGTCTGTCGCAAGCCCATAGTTTATACGCAATAGCTCGCTAAGACAAAAATCTGATTCCTTATTTCACCGTCACGGATTTTGCTAGGTTGCGGGGGTAGTCTGGATCGGCATTACTCATAAGTGCTAGATAATATGCTACAAGTTGAAAGGGAATTACCTCTACGAGTGGGTAGAGAATCTCATCCACTGGTGGTATTTTTATGAGGTAATCATACACATTATTTTTCATATCTGAGATGCCAATAATCGTGGCACCTCTCGCTTTGATCTCGTGCGCATTTGCGATAATATCACCATATGTCGAGTCAGATGGATTAATTACGAATATCAATGTATTTTTATCTACAACAGCTAATGGTCCGTGTTTCAGTTCCCCGCCAGCTATTCCCTCGGCATGAATATATGATAACTCCTTAATTTTTAAGGCTCCTTCAAGCGCTATGGGATAATGTAGTGCTCTGCCCATAATGTATATGTCTTTGAAGCTTTTTATTTTGTCCGATATTTTTTCTATTTCTGGTTCAATAGAAAGCGTTGCTTCGGTAGATTCTGCCAAACTGCTCAAACCCTCCCCAAATCTGAAGTCCTTGCACAGATTATTGATAATTCCATATAGAACTAATAGCTGCGATGTAAAACTTTTCGTGGCAGCCACCCCAATTTCGGGGCCGCACCCAATCTCCAAAAAGCAATCACTTATTCTAGCTAATGATGAAGAAGTAATATTGACTATTGAAAGTATTGTCGCGCCCTTTAGTTTAGCAGCCTTAACTGCTTGTAGGACATCAGCACTTTCACCACTCTGCGAGATAGCGATTACTACAGCATGATCATCAATAAGATCTTGGACATATTGGAATTCGCTAGACATCACACATTCTGCCCTTATTTTGGGATATTTTGCCATAAGATATTTTCCAATCAGAGCCGAGTGATAGCTGCTTCCGCTCCCTGTAATATACACATTTTGGGCATCAGACAAAATGTTACAAAATTGAGTTAACCCATGTGTATCTCGGTTATTAAACTTTGATACGATTTTGCTTTGTTCGTGTATTTCCTTTAGGGTATGATGTGCATATCTTCCTTTATCAGCGGCAGCTAGCTCCCATGCAACCTCAGTAGGTTGACGAATGACGGTATTTCCATCGAAATCAAACAACTGGATTCCAGATTTATCTACAATCACGATATCTTTGTTGTCAAGGAAAACTGCCCTATCCGTATATTTTAGGAATCCTAGAACATCACTTGAAATAAAGCAAGCGTTTTGGTCAATTCCTATAATTAGAGGTTCATCGAATCGTGCACCAGTTAATGCACCATTTTCAAATACTGAAACAAAGGCAAAGGCGCCCTTCAAACATTTGCATGTCTCTATCATAACAGATTTAATATCCTTATTAGACTTATGATGTTCCTCTATTAAATGAGCGATGACTTCACTATCGGTATCACTTTTAAACGAATGTCCTTTATGTATTAATTCCGTCTTTAGCTCCTCGTAGTTTTCTATAATACCATTGTGAACTACTGCTATACTTCCATTACAGTCGGTGTGAGGGTGAGCGTTCTTATCGTTTACCCGTCCGTGCGTAGCCCACCTAGTGTGTCCGATGCCTGTTTTGCCAGGCATTCCATTTAACTCCAAATGCCTATCGACCTCCGCCACTTTTCCCACGCCTTTTCGTACAAGCATAATACCATCATCAATAGTGCTAATCCCTACACTATCATAACCTCTATACTCCATTTTTTTTAGGCTATCTACAAGAACTGGAGCAGCGTAGAGATTGCCCTTATACCCGATAATCGAACACACAATAGATAAACAATCAAGACTCTTTTTAAAAATTATGAAGCTTTTTTTGTACCGTTATAGTTCTATTTATTGCGGTCCAGATAAGAACCTTTGAAAGTCAGAAGCCTATAACGATTCATCTAAAAATAGAATTGTACCGCTATATATTATTATATAACAGATTCTGAAAAAAACATTGTTGAAGAAGAAGACCCTGGTTTCCAATATAGAAAAAGGATTCATTGCAAAAGAAATAATTATCTATGATTGTGTTGACCAACTGCGAATTATATCTAATCCAACCGCCTGGAAAATAATGCAGCTTTTATCATCTAGACCAATGTACACCGCACAAGTTGCTAAGGAACTTGGAATCTATGAACAGAGCGCTTACTATTATACACGCAAGTTGATTTCTATCGGTGCATTGGAAGATGTTGGAACAGCCCTTGTTAGGGGCGGTACTGCTAGGTTATTCCGATCAACTTGTCCATCCTTTGGAATAGAAATGGACTGGGGTGAAAGGCAGTCAGAAATAACCGTTGATCATGAAAACAACAAACACTACACAAAGGATTTTTTTAATGACTTTATTATAGATAATTCTTTCGATGGTCTCATTGTAGTGGGTGCGCCAGGCCCCCATGGTCCATACAGATCATCCGCAAGGGACGGGCATTATGCAGTTCAATTAGCATTTTTTTTAGGAACCCTTACTAACATTCCATCAGAATTTGTAGTCAAGCTTGACGCCGATGCTAAAGCGGAAAGAGTTTTAGACAATCGTAACATAATTTCCATAGGAGGTCCCGGGACGAATATCGTTACTGCAGAATTTAATAAATATTTGCCTATAAAATTTAATGAATCAAATTTCTGGGCGGGTTTGGAAAAGAGTTCGAACGAAATATATAACTCGGATAGTCAGGGACTCATTGCAAAAATAAAAAATCCTTACAGCGGCAGCGGCAGCATAATTGTGATTGCGGGTGTTAGATCAATTGGTACTAAATCTGCAGTCATTGCACTGACAAACTTTAGCGAGAAAATCCTAAAGAGTTATCGAAGCGAAGAAGAGTGGGCACTTGTTGTCCAAGGATTCGATATGAATTCGGATGGTAAAATAGATCATGTCGATGTGATCGCAGAATATTAAGAAACCATTACAGAACTACACCAAGCTAAACCTGTTCTTGAGGGGTTCCGGATGTACTTTTGTGCACGTCGAGATGAACTAAAATCTGCTGTTCTTCATTTTTTTTCACCAAATAGCCAGGCAGATTTATAAATCGATTACCGATCGAGACGTGTCTGTGCACGACCAACTGCCTTGAAAAGTACGGAGACTTATTTCCAGTCTTTCGCATTATTATATTCTGCAGCCTTCTCTCTAGCAAATCTTCGATTTTCAGATTTAGAATATCATCTAGTGTCGCGCCTTCATTGACCAGGCCTAACCGGTTCAAAAAATTAAGTAATTGAGTTTCCTTGTCACTTCGGGCCTCTGCACTAAGAGACAGGAGTGCGCGAGCTTGATTTCTCAATCTAGCTACTTCTGTCTGAGCTTTCCAGAGCTCCCTCTTATTTCTTAAACCATAGGTTCCCACTAGATAAAGTTCAGCACTGAGCTGGTCCGAAGTCCACATTCTTCTCGGTCTACTGTATGTCTTTTTTGGCTTACGAGGATCACCCATTTCTCATCAGCATTTCCTACTTGTTTGCTTCACCAGCAGTCGCTTCACTTACTGGTTTGGCAGGTGTTGAAGTAGCTGCCGTCGATGTTGCCGCGCCTGCAGGAGCAGACGGAGCAGCTGCACCTGGTTTGGTTAACCTTTTGACTCCAACAGCACCACCTTTTCTTCCTGAGGTCCTTGTATGCTGCCCTCTTACTTTTAGTCCAAACATGTGTCTATAACCGCGCCAGCTCATGACCGATTTTTCGCGTTCTATATCATTTGAAATCGTAAAATCTAGATCAGAAGTAATTAAGTGTTTATCAGACCCGGTATCCATATCTTTCCTTCTGTTAAGGTACCAAGGAGGAATTCCTACTCTTGACGGATCCTTGATCGTTAATTCGATTTCTTTCAGTTCGCTTTCTGTCGCGAACCCTACTCGTATATACGGATTTATATTAAGAGATTGAAGCATTATCTGAGCAAGATTATAGCCTATACCCCTTATCATGCTCAAAGCAACAATAATTTTTTTACTTCCCTCGATATCTTTACCAGATATTCGTAGGATGTGACGGTACTCCAAAGCAGACAAATTAGAATCACGAGGAAGAATCCGAAATAAAAACCATGCTAAAGGATTCATATTCGCCAGATGGATAGTCTATTGAATATTAATCTGCTAGGTTCAAGTCCCATCTAGTTTTTATAAAAAAATTCGTGCATGATAAAAATTACGGCATTTGATATTGATATGAGAATGAGCTTCTCACTATGACTGAGCCCAGCAAATCTTTGAAAGTGAAAATATGTTAAGTCATTTAGAATTATAGATAAGAATAAGAGTGAAAGCTACATGCTTTGTCTTAATAATCATTAGGGATTTAAATAAATATATGTCTATTTAAGTCATGACATCTATTTTATGAGTTCAATCAACGATCTAGTATATCACTCTTATTCATCTATTCCAAATTATTCTGAATTAATGCCTGGTGTTCCTGCTTGCTTTAGGGAGATTAAAACACTTGGTGATTTGCTCACGATAAATTATAAACCGCCAACGATTGAACAACAGATCAGAGGTAATCTCGTTTCCAAAATCCAGAGTGGGCAAAACCCATATCGTGGAATTATCGGATATGATGACGATGTCCTACCAGCCTTGGACAGAGCAATATTGTCAGGACATGATCTACTGCTTGTCGGACAGATTGGTCAGGCCAAGACAAAGATTGCCGAATCCATTGCAAGGAATCTATTGTCCTTAATTCCTGTCGTCAGAGGTACTCTCACTAACGACATACCGATTACAATTCCGGAAGAGGAATTAATTGCGATGTTAAATGATGTCGAAATAAACAGAATGTCACCAGAATTTTCTGTTTCTGCAGATTGTGAAACCACGATTAGAGATAATAAATTGGATACAAAAATTGACTGGATTGATGGCGTGAGTCGGTATCGGTATATCCTTGCTACTCCAGATATATCTGTAAAGGATCTAGTAGGGCAGATCGATGCAATTAAGATCGTAAAGAAAGGTGTAGAGATATACGATATTGAATCGTATTCCGCGGGCCAATTATTACAAGCAAGACACGGAATAATCTGTATTGATGAGCTTCCAGTGCTCGATCCGAGGAAACAAGTTGCCTTACTCAGTGTCCTGCAAGAAGGAAAATTTACAACAGGCGCATATCCCATAATCTTCAAGCCTGATGTAAAGATCGTTGCTACTGCTAACCCTATTGACTATACTCATTCCGGTAAAATAATCGAACCACTTTTTGATAGATTAAGAAGTCATGTAAGAACACACTATCCAAAGCGTATTTTTGATGAGATGTTGATAATGTCACAAGAGGTAAAAATTGTTGACAGAAATAACGTTTTGCTACCTGTCCATATATTAAAGGCTATGGCGAAAATTGCGCATATTGCCAGAGAACATCCTGACATTAATCAGGAGAGGGGAGTTAGCGTTAGAATGGGAATTCATTCCCTGGAACTTCTAATCGGAGAAGCTGAACGAACTAGATCAATAAAAAATAAAGTCACGGTTATTCCAAGGTTTTGTGATTTCCATAGCATTTATCAGGCATCAAAATTCGAACTATTAGATGTTGAAGATACATACGAAAATCGATTCAATGTACTAAACCTTATAATTGCAGACGCGATTAAACAGATTTCCAGCGAATATATACACAAAATCTCGATAACAGATATATCCAAAATAAGAAATGAGTTTACTAAAAACAAGACCTTTGAAGTCTCGCAGAGCATCATAGGTCACAAGAAAATTAATTCTGTCGATTATGAATCCAAATTGACTAGATTTCCAGCATTGAATAAAATTGTAATCAAGATGTTTGGCTTAATTCAGTCGGAACAAGAAGAGTTTGTAAAAGCTGCCAAGGACCATGAAATTGCAATTGACAATCTAATTCTGTCTAACAAAATGGACGGAGAATTTACAGCCTCAGTCACCGAGCTAGTCCTCGAGGGTCTCAGATGGACCGAACCGCCGATATTGGAGAAGAAGGATAATTCATATGCATCTGCATGACCATGCTTTAGATGTAAGTTCTTATATCTACTTTGGTAAAGAACACAAACAAGACGAGAAGAATAGTAAAATCGATTTGGACACGGATCAAATCATAAGCAGATTTAGCGATAAATTGCTCGATGTCATAGGCAGAGAAGTCCTAAAAGAAAAAACTCCCACCCTGCAAGAATTAGAGTACGCCCTGGAAGCAGCATTGCCGCAAAGTGCAAAGCCTAATAACCCTAAGAAAGAGACAAAACAACCTAATGCTGATCTACGTCCAAATTATTCGAAGACTGGCATGCACCTGCCCATAATTGCAGAATTAATTCAAAGCGGTTACATAAAAGATGATACAAGGTGGCTTACTTCTAAGGCCTTTGTAAGCATTGGAGAAAAAATCTTAAAGGATCTTATGAGATCATTGAAGAAGGGTGGTTTTGGTCTCCATGAAACTAATAGTTTGGGAAATGGTTCAGTAATTCTGGATACTACTAAAAGATATGAAAGTGGTAACGATATCAAATTATTGAACGTACCTGTATCTTTGCTTAACGCCGTCCAAAGGATTACTAGGCATCGGGAGCAGCCGGGTCTTCCGCTCCAGATCACTTTAGACGATTTTGAAGAATTTGAAACTATCCAGGAAGTCAGAGTTGCAGTTGTATACTGCATTGACCTAAGTTCGACTATGAGATATTCTGCTATGTATGGAAGTATGAGTAGAATAGAAGCTGCTAAGCGGGCGTTGTGGGGCATCGTTACATTAAATCGAAAATTCTTCCCGATGGATTCGATATACATTGTCGGTTTTGGCGCACTAGCCTCTAAAATCAATGCAAATGATATACCTTATCTGAAGACCTTTGAGCCAGGTGCCGACCTCCTACATTATACTAACTACCAAGCAGCCTTTAGACTTGCAACTAAGATATTACAAAAAGACACCGTCCCGAACAAAAGGATTGTCCTGATAACCGACGGACACCCAAGTGCATGCTTTATTGAAGATAATTGGGAGTACAGCAAGATACTGTCCAAGAGACCACATTCCTATTTTTATACGCCAGATAATGATGCACTCGAGTTCGCGAAAACTCATTTATTTATGAACCTTGATGTGACGTCTAATAAGCTTGTATATCTGTGCTATCGCTATAAACAAGTCGATCAGTATATAGGAGACAAAACGATATCCGAGGCAAAAAGATGTCATAGACGAGGTGTCGATATTGATACAGTAATGATAAGTGAAGATGATTCTTTACTCGGATACGTTAATGATCTGGAAAGGGCTGTTAAAGGAAGATCGTATTATCTCAACCCTGGCTCCATAGATAGAATTTTACTAACTGACTATTTGTATAAGAAGAAGTTGATAATGATCTAATGCCTTGTCTTTGTTGGCAAGTGAAATCCGATCCATTAGTTTTTATGTTAATTATC
The DNA here is from genome assembly GCA_051961195.1 of Nitrososphaeraceae archaeon. Classification (GTDB taxonomy): domain Archaea; phylum Thermoproteota; class Nitrososphaeria; order Nitrososphaerales; family Nitrososphaeraceae; genus JARBAU01. Next base: position 42,860 of record JBQCDO010000315.1, read on the forward strand.
TGTCACATTAAACGAGATTTGATTTGGAGGTCGAAGTAAATTACCTTGATTGGAATAATGCTCTACCTATACTGAACAAGGCTCACGAAGCAGGTTTATTTTCCATTATTATCGGACCAAAGGGAACTGGTAAGACAACACTGGTAAGGAAATTCGCTTCGCATTACAGTAAGGAGCTGTTTTCGGTAAATTTTAGTCTACGAACCAGAGAATCACATCTGGTTGGTACAAATACCATTGATAATGGACAAATTAGTTTTGTGGAGGGGATCCTCGTTAGATCTATGCGAAGTGGTGGTTTGTTATACCTAGATGAGTTAAATGCTGCTGAGGCTGATGTGTTGTTAAGGCTTGATGAAGCATTGGATGATAGAAGGCAAATAGTATTAAAAGAAGCTGAAGGACAAATTATAAATGCTGACACTAATTGGTCAGTTGTTGCCACAATTAACCCATTATCGCATGTAGGGACAAAAGAGCTTCCCCCTCAGTTGCTCAGTAGATTTCCTGTCAGACTCAGGCTAGAATATCCTCCAGAGGATGTGGAACTTGATATTGTCAAAAGACATGTTGATCTGCCTAACTCAGACCTTGATGCAGTAAGGAATGCTATCCGACTTGCCAAAAATCTTCGCGAAGCTGCGGCAGTAGAGGAACTTTATTATAGTCCCAGCTTAAGAGAGACGATTGCATATTCAAAGATCCTGAAAAGTGGTCTTTCTGCAAGAGAATCCGCGGAGGTGGTCTATGCCAATGCATATGATCAATGGGGCCAAGTTGAATATCGCAAGGTAATGGATATGATAACTTCGATTTTTGGAACCTGAGTCATTGTGTAGCCA
>JBQCDO010000316.1:0-2316 GCA_051961195.1 Nitrososphaeraceae archaeon
CGATAGACCAGAAACAATTTTGTCACATGAAACCATCAGTCAAAAAAACAACATGAATAGTTGATTTAACTTTAGATCCATGAACCTGATAAGTCAAATATGGCTAGAGGGCTAATAGTAACCTACCATCCCAGAACCTTTGCAGACTTTGCTGCAGCCTCGTCTAACGCTTGTTTAGGTCCTTTCATACCATAATAAACCTCGTCTAACGCTTGCCTTATATGTTCAGCTATCTGTGGATATTGTGGTATGCTTGGTCTTGCACCTGTGGTAGGAATCATAGAGATTAGTTTTTCAAAATAGGGTATCGATTGATTCAGTACACCTGAGTATGGACCGTTTCCTATAGGTATCTGTGTTGGAAGATATCCATATTTTGCTAACCAAGGAGCAAGTGTCTTAGGTTCCACCGTTAATGTAATTAACTCCCATGCCAAGTCCTTGTTTTTTGATGCTTTAGGAATACTTAACAACCATCCACCACTTAATGTCGAGCTATTATAACTTGGATCTGGCACAGGAAATGGTAAGACGTCAATTTTTTGTTCGAAAGCCTGTTTCTCCGCAGTCGTGTTTAAATGCGCATGATGTTGTACTGCTTCTAACATCACCGCAAATTTCTTATTAAGGAACTCAACACCCCAAAAATGTTGTTTTTGTGGTTTTATGCCTGCATCAATTTGAGCTTTAATAAACTCCATTGCTCTAACTCCCGCTGAGCTGTTATATGCTGGAAACAGATGTCCGTTCTTATAGGTGAGAATTTGTCCTCCAAGCATCCAGAGATAAGGGTACCACAAATCTGGGGAATGGCTAGCGCCAGTAAGGTGCATTCCTTCTATTCCTTGGGGTCTCAGTACAGCATTAAGCTTCTTTGCAGATGCAAGATATCCGCCCCATGTTTTTAATGAATCCGGCTTAACACCTGACTCATTCAATAAGTCCTTCCAATACCACATTCCCCTCACGTCAGTCCATACCCATATAGCGTAAATTTTGTGATTATATGTCATTCCATCCACGTTATTTTGGTAAAAATCAGAAAGTCTTCCCCAACTTATGCTACGATTTGTTAGGTCTGTCAGATATCCTTTTTGAGCAAACTCTCCAAGCCAGATTACATCCGGATTAACTATATCTACAGGAGTTTGATTGGCCAATAATGATAAAGTCTCATTCCTGGTTTGAGAATACGATGGAATCTCCAAATATTTTAGCTTGATATCCATGTCCGGATGTTTTATCCTTAATTCTTTGAGCGCTGGTTGAAGTAGACGCGCCCATCTTCCAGGGTCACCTAAATCACTCATTACTGCTGTAAGGGTAACTTGTTTCTTCCGTGATGCTAATGGAATAGCCACCCCGGAACTGACCACCATACTTAGTAACAGTAGGACCGCAAGACCAATAGCAAAAAATGAGATCTGCGTATTCTTGTTCATTGCGATTCAATCAGAATTCGATGATTTAAGAGTTTCTTTAGATGGTAGTGTCTCCTGCATCAACTTTTGATTGATAGTATCACGAGCTTCTCACCATTTCAATCTCCCTAAGTGCTGCATATGTCAGCTACTACCATCCTAATGCCTTTGCAGATTTTAAGGCGGCCTCTTGTAATGCCTGGTTAGGATCCTTATTTTCAAATTGAACTTCGTAGATCGCCTGTCGAATGTCATTAGCTATTTGAGGATATTCAGGAATTGAGGGTCGTGTTCCTGCAGATGGGATCATAGAGACTAATTGTCTATAGTATGGATGGGATGAAGCAGTCGTATTTAATAAATCGCTTGTTCCCATAGATATTTGAGTCGGAAGATAGCCTCCTTGAAGAAGAAAAGGATTAAGTATCTTCGGTGTTAGCATTAATTCCATCAGTTTCCATGCAAGATACTTGTGGATTGAAGCCTTAGGAATGCTTAATGCCCAACCCCCCATTAACGTTGAAGTTTGATTATTTTTATATGGTACAGGCAGCGTTGGTATAAAACCAATTCTATCTTCAAAGTTCTTCTTGGGCTGGCTTTGAAGAAATGGTACAGGTAGCCATGAGCCTTCAATCATTACTGCAAACTTCCTATCAAGAAATTCTGATCCGAAAAAATGATTCTTTTGTGGTTTTATGCCAGCATCGATCTGCTGTTTGATAAAATTCATTGCTTTTACACCTTCAGTACTATTAAAGGCAGGAAACCAGTAACTGCCTTTTGTAGGATGTCCAGACTTTATCTTCAATATCTCGCCACCAAGCATCCATAGATATGGGTACCATAAATCAGGAGAATGACTAGCACCTGTAAGATGTACACCTTCTATTCC
>JBQCDO010000317.1:0-2368 GCA_051961195.1 Nitrososphaeraceae archaeon
TTGCATCTTTTATTTTATAGTATTTTCCTTCAAATGATGCATGTTTCTCTGTCCACATTGCTTTGATTATACTTATGGATTCATCAAGTTGTACAATTCTTGTTCTGTCTGATGGAAAATTATATCCAGCCAAAAACTACTCTATCCACTTGAATCTCTAAGTAAGGAAAGGACTCTATCCTCTTTCAACTATGATTATAACATACTACCTTCAAGAGATCAGATACCCATTCTGCCTAATCCAGATTTTGTTGGAAGTGCATTTGTAGCAGATGCTATTCATTGATTAGATTGTAACCCCCATTACTTTTTCATAAGGAGTAAACTAAATGGCCTTGTTATTGATATTGTAAATGCAAATCCAAATCCGCATGCTGCTCTGCAAATGTTTACTCAGAAACAAACCGGTACAGAAAACCAACAGTGGGAGATTGTCTTTTCACTTCCGGAATCACCACATACATACACAGTAAGATGTGTATACTTCTATGTCTGCAAAAGTTGATGACAAGGCTTCATTGGAAGATCTTTATACCGGGTTCAATATGGTTCTTTGATAGATATTGGAAATTGCTATTGATGTCGTACATACCATCAGCTACTATACAGTTAACACGGTTACCTCCGTCTTCAGCAGAAGTAGTATGTCTACAAACTTCCTTAGCATCTTGCCATCATGTACTTCTTCACTTGTTATCTCCAAGGACAAGATTCTTTCCTCTTAATGTCAACTGCTATATGTATTTTTAGGTGACTCTTTCTAATATGCTATTTATGCCGCATCCACTTACCTCGATTAGCTATTTTAATACCTATACTATCCAAAGCAATCACAATATCATTGCCCAATTTTTCATCGATTTTGATCTCTAGTCTGTTTACACGTCTACTGATGGTACTATAATCTGGTATGCTTGGAACCTTTATACTCGTATGAGCTATAGCTACACCTTGTGTTTGTCTATATGGTAGATAGAAATATGCTCTCATATAACCTAGAAGCCGCACAAATGAAATTTGGATAGGCATATGGCTCACCAACCTTACCATGGTTCATTATAGATAATTCATGATCCCAACTATCAAGTACATCATAATCCAAGAGAAATTGACCACGTCTGACTAGTGATTGATTATAGGAAGGCCAATCAATCTTATTATAGCATAATTACTACTAGTAACCTAAATGCAGATTGGTCGAATAAGCAATACCTACAAGATAATAAATTAAATTATGTAATAAAGCAATATAAGAATAATAAATATATAAATTTAAAACATTGTATAAATGTATTAACGTCGTGGCTATCATGGGTAAGAATAGCAAAAATTACTTTAACACTAAATCCAAGCCAGACGATAGAATTTATTTACGCACTGCACTAAGAGCTGTTTTAGTCATGTCTCTAGTTCTGGTAGGCTTTTATTTAATAGTATCTTTACCAACAGCATTAACAACATCGATATTATACTTGTTACCTGGATTAAATATTGCTCATCCGTATAGGTCGAGTGGTTATTCTAATAATGTTGTTTATGATCCAGTACATGCTGAACATCATCCTGTCAGCGTTACGCAGATCAATGGTAGAGGCAATAGTATTGATACATTTGTTTGCATAGTGAATATAATCATGAATATATAGTACACAGCTGCTACGATATTGCTGAATACGACATTTCTCTGCCAGCGATAATTCGTTATGCCATCATGTAGTCTTAAAGATATAATGCCATCATGTAGTCTTAAAGATATAATAAAACTGATAAGTCTTATTTAGCTTAAATATACCTGGTATCTTTTCATATCGGTTAGGTATACGATTATGAAATAATCACCACGCCGCCGGCGATAACTTCATCGTCTCATCTTTCTTTCCTTTAATTTTCCTATCTCTTTTACCGCTCGCCAGATTTTTTTCTCCTGTCCGAGTCTTTAGGCGAAAGCCTACCTGTTCTATAGATATATTCGCACATATTTTTTACATCTATCTTGCATAGCATATATTCGCCGGCCGTTTGTGCTATCTTGTCGCCGGCCGGTTTGCCGGCGATCTAAGCCGAACTATCCCTCAATATTCTCTTAGCGCTATATATATAGCTTAGAAACGATTTACTATACTATAGTAACTTGTCAATTATTGAACCATGGGAACGAACTGTCCATTGTCTTTTCTGCAATTCCATGGCTACGCTTAAGCCTACCAGGACCAGGCGCATAATGTTGCGATGCAATACTTGCGGAGCTCTAGTGTTTGCAAATGGAATATTCTCGCAACAGAGAATTCAGACATTGCGGGATTTCAGATTTACACCTGTGCGTGATATAGCATAAAGTAGTGCCCACAATATGATCAATCTTCTTTCA
>JBQCDO010000318.1:0-5455 GCA_051961195.1 Nitrososphaeraceae archaeon
CTAATTAATGTGATATCTCGTTCTTTATCGAAAATAGTAACATTATATGAATTTAATATAGTTTAGGAGAGTTCTTACGAATTATATCTAGGACATGTAATGAATAATAAGGCGAATATGTTCGGAAGAATATACCGTTATGCCTAGCATTTGGAATCAGTCTACGATTAGTAGCAGCCTTCGTAGAGACTAGAACGACCTTAAGAGTACACCTGCGATAAAAAATCCCAAGAAGGATCACCATAGGTATATACTAAACTAGACTTCATTTTTCTGCCCGTCAAGATAATCGAATATGGACTTAATCTCTTATTTGATTTTTGAAACAGCCTGCTAAATATAATTCAAATAACAAAATCCATTTTCACTCCTATACAGATTTGATTTACGCGACTAGAAATGTATAAAGTGTACATATATGTTATATAAGGCAGATATCCAAATTTATGAGATAATATTGAAGTTTGTATAAGGGACGCTATATAAACAATTTTTGCTATAGACCCTAGGTCATTACAAATAGGCAATTTCAGACTTTTCTCCGGTTAACGTCTTGGGAGGAGAGTAACTAAAGATAACCAAAAAGGCTTAAAGAATAGTATCTATTCTTCGTATGCTGAGCGAATTGTGAGAATAAAACTAATTTACAATAATTGTCGTTATAAATCTAGGACTACAGGCATACTCGGTGCTGCCCTCATTATCTTCGTGTTGATACTATTGTCAACACCAGTAAAGAATGGCCATGCAATTCCACTGCAACGTCCATCTTCAGATCGAAACGGTAAAGTATTTGTTATGTATGCAGGCTCACTTGCAAAGATATTTGAAGAAGATCTCGGTCCAGCATTTCAAACTAGAACAGGTTACATATATACTGGAGAAGGAAGAGGCTCATTACAAGTTGCAAATATGATAATAGATGGTCAGAGAAGACCAGATATCTTTGTCAGTGCAGGTACAATTCCTATTAACAAACTGATCAACTCGACTAGTAGTATTAAAGGTAAATCATCACCCGACCAAGGATTAGTTAAATTCGCATCGGCGGAAATGGTAATTGCATATTTGCCTACCAGTCGATTTCATGCAGACTTAGATAAGGCAAAGAAGGGACTTATCCCCTGGTATCAGGTCTTATCTGAACAAGGCTTCAAGTTTGGAAGGACGGATCCTGATTTAGACCCGAAAGGATACTATACGGTACTCATGTCCAAACTCGCTAACTCATATTACAAGGATGATACCATTAAACAAAGAGTCTTAGGAGAGGATAAAAATCCAAAACAACTATTTCCAGAGGAAACTCTTATAACCACTCTGGAGACTGGCCATCTTGATGCAATAGCTGCATACAAACATGAAGCAATAGCAAGAGGACTTCACTATATAACGATACCCGCTCAGATTAATCTTGGCAATCCGTCTTTTTCTAATCTTTATAAAAGAGTTACATATATTTTGCCTAGTGGTCAAATGATCCACGGTGAACCAATCTATTTTTCTGTTATAATACCGAATACTTACCAAAATCTAATGGGAGCCAAAGCTTTTGTCAAATTCTTACTATCGCCTGATGGTTCAAGTATCTTACAGCGAGATGGTTTGGACCGCATCAAACCTGTTGCCCAATGGCAGATGATAGATCCCTTTTAAGGGGAGTACATCTCGTTGAACTTTTGACTCAATTTATTTGATCAATGATGCAAAGAAAGGAGTTTAGGAATTCCGTTGGGATCGGCATGTCGAGAGTGCAAGCTAAAATAAATGTAAAATGTGGATAGATAGTATTGATTGATTCCTTGATTTGAAAATACATAATTAACTATTTCGCAGATAGTGTATCACACAGGCCTATTCTGACACTGGCGTATCTAAGAAAGTAAAGGAAGATGGGAAATTGGTGAATAATTTAGGATATGGTATTATGAACGAAAGCAGTACGATAATATTTCAAACCTATATCGTAGTAATCAAGATATAATCTCTTGTTATTTTCATGTCACATCTTTGACAGTTAATGGCGTCATCTTTATTGCAAGGCGTTTCATTCTAATAGCTAGAATGACACATACAATTGCCATCACAAGCCCGAGTGCAAAAACAATGTTAAATGTCATAGGGCTAGGGTAGCTTTTCTCAACATTATCAACGGTAATAGGGATCGTGACAGATGTTAGAATTACAGTTGTCACGACTGGGCCTATTGCACCTCCTACAATCCTCATCATGTTTGTAATAGCTGAAGAGATTCCAGTATATTCTCTTGGCGTAAATGAAATAGTCGTGTTGATTAACGTGTTTGGTAAGAGTGCTCCAGCAATACCAAAAACAAAGAGGCTACCATTAATACCTTGTGATGAAGAGTGGAAAAACAAAAGTAACAAGAATGAAACGGCGGTAATTCCTATACCAGGTACCAGCAACTTTAAATTGAGCCCTCTTCTTTTTGCTACCAACAATCCGAAAACTGGTCCAAAGATCATCATTGACAATCCAAAAGCCAATTGTAGAAGTCCAGTGTGGATCGGGTCCAGTCCTAACCCAGACGGGACAGGAGCAGACCCCAACTGTGGTATGCCTGTTATGACAAAATACTGTAAAATACCAAACATCAGCATCATGATGTTCCCAGTAAAAATAACTGGATGAAAAACTAACTTCAAGTTCACTATCGGAGGCTTTATTCTCTTCTCCACAATTAAGAATAGTATAAGAAAAATAACTCCTATTATGAGAGGGACTAGAAACGCTAGCAAGTTTGTAGCAAGAGATCCACTAAATGTTATTGCTACTAGAAAACTGACGAGTGTCACAGTCAATATTACAATACCAATAAAGTCTATACTTTGCTTTTTATTCTGCTTCTTATCCTTCGTAGGGATGTCGCTTGAAGCTTTTTGTTCAATATGATCATGTTCTTGTATCTTTTTACCCTCGTCTGCATGAATGAACCTCCAGCATGCAAATAACAAAACTACTGCTATAGGAGCACAGAGATAGAAATTACCCTGCCATCCTGGGCCTGCAGCAACAACAGGTCCTAGCACAGCCCCCAGTGCCATGCCGCCAGAATAAGCCGCTAGATATATGCTCAAACCAATAGGGAATTTAGTTTTTGGGACTTGATCTCTTATCAATTTAGTTGAAATTGGGGTGCTAGCGACGGCTATTCCCTGCAGTACCCTGAGAGCAAGAAGAACCGATATATTAGGAGAAAAAGGGGCCAAGATAGTTCCCACGGTAAAACAAATCATCATTATCATTAGCATTTTTTTGGCACCGAACAGATCCGACAATCTTCCCATAATCACAGTCATGACAGCTCCACAAACCATGTATGCTGTCATTACCCAAGAAGCAAGAGATTGAGAAATTTGAAAGTCCTGAGCTATGCTTGGAAGTGATGGTGACATTGCGGTATTAAGATAGAGAAATATCACTATAGTACCTGATAATATCAGAATAGTTTTCCACGCATTAAACGAGATATGTTCTGGAGCAGAAGGTCGGATATCGGCACTTGCAGACAATTGAAAAATGTCGGGAATTGGGCATATTTAAGATTATGCATCACGCCCGTCATAATATGTAGTTAAAATAACTTGAATAGAGGTCAGGAAGCAAAACCGTGCGAACTCCCCAGAAAATTCAATAAACTTGAGAGGCAGGCTATCTACATAGATTTCCCATTATGATCGGAATGAGTTAGCAAGAGATGTTTATATTAGACTTTTTAAATGCTAATTAGCAATTAAGACCAAGTTAAAAGATAGAATCACTAATGAGTGTTGAAGATTCGGCTATCGCTAAGTCTGTTGGAGAACAACAAGAGCATGATAGAACGCCTGCAGATATGGCACTTTTGCAAGTTATACAAAAAGGGAAGAAGATCTCAAAACATGATGCTGGTTATCAGGAACTTGAAGGGAAACCAGTCTCAGGAGAGAGTTGTGCAAAATGTAAATTTAATCTGGGAGATGAGAAAAAATGTCATCTTGTTGAAGGAGAAATCAACAACGAATACGGGATTTCGAAATTCTTTTCTGCTAAAGGAGCAGGCATGCTACCAGGTGATACCGTTTGGTATTATATAAAAATGACAGGAAAAAAACTTCAATATGATGCAGGAGACGTAATTGATAAAGGGGCTGACGGATTTCAATGCAAAGATTGTAAATATTATTTATATTACAAAAAATGTTTGTTAATTAACGGAGATTTTTTACCTGAGATGAGTTGCGGATACATTGTAAAAATTGGAAACGGAACAGAATTATAAAGTAGTCAAGATAGGGTAATCTATTATGATTTAATAAAATATATTACAAGTAAAAACGAGTAACAATGTAATCCTCGAACTAAGTTTACAAAAACTAAGATGTGGCTTTAATTATTTTCTTAGTTTAAAGATAAATAAATCGGTTATAACTATGCAATGATTAGTATTACAAACATATAATAAATGTTCATTAAAATTTAGATGCGCATATCTTTACTAATTGGAATGATAGATAAGAAAGGAAGATAATTTATCTGACAGATCTACTGGATTCGTAAGCTGTAGCATATGTTTCGACCTTGTGTTAACGCTATCTCTTTGGCGAACAAATTTTAATAGAACGTTTTGTCTGGTTATACTAATATGCACGATGGCCTACCAGAATATTATACTATCATGAACATATTATAAGATATGATGATCACGTTGAAAAATGAGTGAACAGGAAGTAGAAGTAGTAATAACTATGATAAGCTCACTTATTAGACCCAAGTTTGGCAAGTATTTTATAAGTAGCCAAGTAACCTATTTTAACAGAGGAATTTTCAACTATCTAAATAAAAATGTTAATTCAACAAAATTAACATCACTTGTCTCTTTATTTTCAAAACCTTCAGGTCAATTATACCTTTCGATCTCTAACACGAATATTACTTTCAACTGAAAGTTTTTCATGTTATCGTAGGCTTGTCTGTACTTTCTGATTTCAAACTCTTATTTAGTTCTCTTTTTAACCAGTCAATATAATAGCCCATTCTTGTCATGATAAATAATTCAGCAGTTTTTGCTCCGTCAAAGGATCATAATAGTGTCAATATTAATTCAAGATCTCTGTCCTATTCTACAGATATGCCAATAACATACTATTTTCTAATATTTTAATCGTCTCATATCTAATATTTATCGTTGAAGCCGTATTTTCTACATAAAGCGAGATACATAAAGAATTAGCGGTTAGCATCTGAATCTGATAAATTGTAGCACTATGAATTATGACTAGCATGTTACCAGTATTCTGTATTCTGCCTACAGTGCAATGCAAATAATTACTGAAAGATGCAGGTACTGTGTCGTGTTAAAAATCTCTGCGTTGATGTCGGATTAACTAAGCACGAAGCATCATACGGCAGATGTAGTTAAAGTGGTTCCTCTTAAAGGATCACCTACACTTAG
>JBQCDO010000319.1:0-5373 GCA_051961195.1 Nitrososphaeraceae archaeon
GTACCAACTAGCGTACGCCTATAGGTCAAAAGTCTTATTTTATTTTAGTGTTCAAAGATAGATTCTAGTAGGCCAAGGCAATGTTGACATCCTTCCCTATCGGCATGTTTTTGAACCATATCTAGAAGTTTAAGCAAGTCATTCATTACCTCATTAGTCATTAACTTTAATGGTGATATGATTTTCTCATTTTCTATATTAGTCATTATATATCCACGCTTGAAGAGCCGATCAGTAGTTAAGTGCACATACGTCTTGCTTAGCCTCTGCATTCTAGCCAGAGGCCAGCAAGGTTTTGCGCCTACTCTAAATGAAACGTAAAGCTCTTTTAACGAGTTCTCCACATTGATAAAGTCATATAAAATGTTCTTTTGTTCTACTAAATTATTTTATAAGAACAAAGAATTTATCCACAGCTGAGTTTAGTCCTATCAGTATAAAAGAATAAACAAGATCGGTTTGCGCCCAAGGGTAGGTTTCCGTAGGAAAAGCGCTCATTATTAGTATAAGATGGACTATTCTCAATACTTTATGTCTGGTGCAAATTTAATTTATGTATATCTATATTAATTATTGAAGCAGAAAATGAGATAAAACTGAATAAAACCAATCATTCTGCAATTGCGAGTTTGCTATTTGCTAGAGTGATATATGCGATAAATTGGTTTAATATAGCTTCTATATTTTCACATATAGCTTTAGACTTTAAACAAGACGTCACTTTGCTAGGATTACTTACTACGAGCTTCTTAATAGGTATAGGTCTATTTCAGGTACCTGGTGGAATTCTCGCTGCAGTACAGGGTTCGAGGAGGACTGCAATATATGGAATAACAATAGCTTCGTCAGCAGCATTACTTTGTGGTCTATCTTCGCAAATACAACAAATGGAAGTACTACGGTTTATCGTTGGCCTTGGCATGGCATTATTTTTTGGTTCAAGTGTCACTTTGATTACAAGATACTTCGGAAGAGGATCAGAAGGATTCGCAATAGCATCACTAAACTCGGCTCATTCAATAGGGGGAATCATAGGGATATTCGGATGGGTAATTCTTACAGAAGTAGTAGGATGGAGACAAAGCTTATTGTTAAGCGGAGGCTTTGGTTTGATTAGCGGCATATTCTTAATTGCTTTTTTACCAAAAATGCAGGATTTGGATAGAGAAGATCAGAGAAGTCCACAAAGTGCAAAAGGAAAAAGTTTCCAAATTAATATGTCAGACATTCGCAAAGTATTATTTAATAAATCCCTATTTATTTTTGGATTAGTATTACTTGGAGCACAAATAGCATGGGGTTTACCTTTGACGTTCATAGTATTTTATTTGGAAGATTATTTAAAAGTAAATTCATCAACTGCTGGCTTTATTGCTGGTTTAGGTTTAATATCTGGTGTCGTATCAGCACCTATCTTTGGAAGGATATACGATAATATAAAAAACGTAAAGAAACTCTTGTTTGTGTGCGGACTAGTAATGTCCGCTGGCTTAGCAGGGATTGGTATTGCGACAACACCATCAGGAATATACATAATTGGAATATCAAATGTTTTGGTGGGAGCCTTTTCAGCTGGTGTTTTTACTATAGTATATACCTCAGCCAAAGAATCATACAGAAAGACTAGAATGGCAATGAGAAACGAAGAAAACACAGGGGCAATAACAAAAAGATCATATGATACCTTGGCGATAAGTTGGGTTAATGGGTTATCATTATTTGGAGCATTTTGGGTCCCAATTGTATTTACATATGTTGTTCAACATATAGGTTATACTATTGCATGGTTACTTGGAGGTACACTCAGTCTTTTATTTATACTACCCTCACTTCGAATTACAACATATAAGATCAAGAACGGCTATAGAGACTAGTTGCGCTTCTTCTATATCTGTCAATAAGGTAACAAGTATTTGATAATATATGTGCTGTAGTAGAGTGTAGTAGATTAAATGCTATTCACAAATAGTATAGGAATCATGTTTAGACGCTGGTCGATTTACAGCTTTAAATCTTAGACTGCATCATAATGTTGAATTAGTATTCTTACGAATTTAAATCGGCTTTTAATAATGTCCATATAAACTTTAAATTCATCATATATATTAATTGACACTTCGTCATAAGGTTGCCATAGTTTTATTATAGAACGAATGGACTATTATCATTATTATCATTGTTGAGCGAATTATGGGATTTTTGATAATAAAATATATTATGATTAATCATAAAATATTTCTATAGGTAATACTAAAGAATAGCATATTTTTATAGGAGTACTTCTATCATTACATAAAGAATGGACTATAAGCAAATTTATGAAAAAATTATGAATACAGATCCAAATATAAGATTGGTTACTATTTGCGATCCTAATGGAAAGATAATGTATTCAAGTCATAGAGAGGGTATAAAAAATCTTCTAACTCAGGATGAAAGTAAGAGATCACTCGAGCTTGCTGTTAATTCATGGAAAACACGTAGCCAGCTTGAATCAAAAATAGGAAAAGGTAGGTATGTTTTGGCGGAATATGAAAAGATAAAGCGGATAACTATGCCATTAGCTGATAACTATCTTTTATATATAACAACAGAAGTTGGCGCTGATCATTCAAAAATAATTAGCGGCGTGAGAGAATTAAATCTATAGTGACATTACGTTGGCCTGGCAAATTTGTAAATATATAAATCAATAAGAAAGATAACTTTGAGAGTAAGTAAAATAGAAATCTACTAGATCAAGTATAATAGAAACAAAAATAACTAAATATAAATATCATGTTATTAGATTAAAACAAGATAATGAATAACGAAATATCTAGACATAATATATGGTAAGGATTTCTTGGCCGTCCTTGCACAAAATTAGAATAATGAAGATTATATCTTGATATTGTGTCTCTCAAAAAGGAAATCTGTTAGTTAACTAGTAATATAGAGATCTCTGGATGAAAAGATTTACTCAAGAAACCAATAGAAATGTTCTAGTTCAAGTGTAAAATCGCTAACGACGTACATGATTATCTCGTTAAATTAGCTTGGCATAGAAATTTGAACTAAAATATAAATACAACTAAGAGACTTCTATAATAATGTACAATAACAGAAAGAATCACAAATATTTAACAATGTCCCTGCTTACAATAATAATTGTGATGGCAGGGACTTTGGTAATAGGTCAGATTCTACAGACAACACTGGCTCAGACTACTGCTGGTCCTATAGGTCAAAAAGTTGGACAGGCTGCACAAAAAATTGCAGGACAGGTCATGAGTGGTAATCAAACAGCTAACAAAACAGTTGGTGGAGGCCTCAAAAGTAAGGTAGGTGGTTAGTAAAATATATCCACATTTTTTAATTGTTACTATAACCATCGTAATAAGGTACTGTATCTTTCTGTCGTCATGTCTGGGTTCGATGGCTTATTTAGCAGTCCTCTAATCTTTTGCTTGTCTTCAAATGAAATGTTGTTTCTAACAGTTATGAAATAATGATTTCTTGTGATCACTAGTATAATCTTGTAAAGAGATTAATATCCAACTCTTCCTAAGCGTTTTCCAATTCCACAAATGAGAATAACATTTTGATTTTCTGATTGTGTGTATTCATGGTCAAAGTAATCATTGATATATATTAGAATCTATGAATAGTAATTCGTTTGAATCAGTCTTTCCGTTAACTAGATCTTCGACATACTGTCTATCTCAGATAGTCTTAAAAACGATAACCCTTATTCTTAGTTTTAATAATTCATGTTGTATGTATCTAGTATCATGTGTTATAGCATTAAAGAGTCTGTTCTCTCTTGTAGGATAGTACATAGAAAGAGAAGATCATCTTATATGGCCCATAAATCAGGTATATAGATTGATTTTTCTTTTCAGATGGAGAATATTCTCTATAACTTTTTGGTTTAGATTTTTGCGTATTCTACATCAGATAATATAGCCATCTAATAAATTTTTTAGTAAATGAATCCTGTATAGAGAAATCCTTATCAGTTTGGACAGTAAACTAGAGATCTTTTTCTGTAAACTGCTAAGACCCAGGTATTTTCTCTATTTATAGCATCAACTGATGGTCTATATGATATTTGAGCATTCGCATCCGCATAATATTATAGTTGCCGAGTCTTTAAGAACGCATATGAACATGTTCTATTGTAAATAATCATGATCATGATATTCAAAATCTAGTCTTACCAGTTAGTCAAGATTTTACAAAATGGATATCAATATATACATTTTTTAGATGAGAACACAATTTTTCACAAGATAAATTAGAGCATTTGGTAATAGCCAACCTATATTGCTTAGCACATTCTGTGTAACTACAAAAGCATTTAAACAGATAGCAGATGTGTCGATTGATTGACTTGACCGAATTTAGATTAAGATATAAAGCGATTTTGACTGATAGTTATAATGAGTTAATATGATTTAAATGGTATTGCTCAGCTTTGCAAGTAGTTCTTGGTTCGGCGAAGAGGATTCTAAATATATACAAAGATATCTATCATTACTTTCAGTCAAAGGTGTTATAGCTATTTTAAGACTACCATGAACTTCTGCGAGTCCGAAATGAACAGTCTCTGCATTATCTGCATTAGATCGTTTTCCGTCGTTAATATTTTTTATTGAGGGAATTAAGTACTTTGTATAAAAAACGTAATTAGTATTATATTGACAAAAGGCGGCAGTTGCTGTTATATCGTCTGATAGCCGGGCTGGTTTATTTTGAATTTTCTTTCTATATCTACCAACAATTAGTTTTCCATTATTATCTATAACAGCCGCGAACTTTACGTCTCTACTCATACATAACGCAGCTAAACACATCTCATAAAGGAAGTCCCTCTCTTCCATTACTCCTTTTTAAATTAATAAACAACAATATTAACTATTGGGTTGAAAATAATAGTAAAAGATAACATTTCCTATGTATATTTAAAAAAAACTACATAATATTGAAAAATGTATCATCTTAGATGTGAAGAAATATTGACTACATAATCTTATTCAAACCGCAATTTATGGTGCGAATACGATTAAGATATTCTGCAAGCGTGAATTTCAATATATCAAAGAATTAACAGGTACATCGCGCATTAAAGTCAATGAATACATAACGAATATAAACACTATCCCTATAAATATTGATAATGACTGTAATTCGCTCATCATTATCAATTCAACAAGGCAAAGCTCTGACTAGCGATAGCAATGCAGTCTCTAATTATATTAAAAATGTCAGGACCATGAATAAGACGACAGCATATGTATATCTTAGAAGGTTAGCAACATTCAAGAGTTTCATATCAAGTACACCTAATGCATTAACCGTAGACGAACTTATTAAGAGAATTAAAGAAGG
>JBQCDO010000320.1:0-16832 GCA_051961195.1 Nitrososphaeraceae archaeon
CGACGACATCTCTGATTAGTTCATTTTACTATGGTAGTCAAACTGGGTTTCGGGGACACTTAGCCTCAGCTACTAACAATACGGTTGTTAATGGTGCTACAATTATTTCAATCATGGCGGACCAAAATATTGTCTACGCATTACATCATATTCCTCGAGTTTGCACGTGCTGCAAAGGACATACTTATTTGATCGGGAGCCTTTACCGATTTAGACCTTGAATCCAAAAATACACCTGGTAATGGCTTCTTACAAACGTTGCATTTCAACTTAACAATGCCCTGTACCAGAGACGATTGAACTGAGAATTAAAGATTCTAACCTAGATTTCGATTCATGCTCAATTCTTAATTTTATCAGCTCATAAACATCATTATTAGACGAGTAACCCTCACTATAACATTTTTTAACAATAAGAATCAATCTTTCAGCAGGTTTTGAATAAATCTCACAATATGCTATGATGGTTTTCAGGAGCGCATAATTGTCTCGATCGATTAATCTCGTGAACCTCTGATATTCAAATTCTACAACGTCCGGATGTGATATCCCTGGTCAGCAATTACGTCAGAGGGTCTTTTACCTGCGTTAAATCTACTATATAGTGTCTTCAGCTCTTCGGGCACCATTTCTGGAATTTCTAGCTATTTATTTGATTCACTATTTTGAAAAATGACAATCTGTCATTGGTGTTCAAAGTTGGCTATTTGATATTGGAATATTTCCTGATTTGCTCTCCTTAAAAGGTTAGTTGAAAAATCGTTGATGTTTCAATCCTTCGTTTTTTAGAGTTCTATAGTGCTTCTGTTTACAATAAGGCTTCCTACTGTTTTCGACTTAGGCCTACTAGTTTCTTTCCAAACATAGTCTTTAGTAGTGTGAACTACTGAAGTAATCTGACCAGTGGTGAATTTGCCATCGGATACAAGTCCCCAGACTCGTCCCTCTTTGTTCTTTAGATGGTAGATAGTCTGCTTTATTGGGTAAGGGTAGGCAAGGTAAGTAATAGTGATAATTAACCTTTTTGAGCGATAATATGACATAACTGGAGCCAGAGGTCTACGTTACCTACTTACCTACCTGCTTACGCTAATTCTCCTTATCTACTGCCTTACCAACAGGTATTAATGCGGTATGGTTACTATCAAGAACCTGTTTTAAATTACACACTTAGAATTTCACTTTTATACCATACCTCCCGTGACAATGGCCATAAGTCAAAAATCTCCGACGAGGATAGGTTATTACCTGGTTAACAAAATGAACGCCGAATTTGACTCGGATGGCAATTTCAATTGGAAATTCGAGCTTGAGACAGGCTGCAGCACGGCCAAGTCAAAACCGTTGGGTATACACGTATGAACGTAGCTATTTCCACAATCGTTTTATTGCTATAAGTAGGCTGGTTCTTATAGATATTGTACCTTATATAGGTGCAATAAATATAATAGCCATGGCCTCGAACCAACGGTATCTGAATGTTCTCTTACTTAGCCTCATTAGCTGTTGCGTTCACAATTGAATGCGCTATTCGTGAGAACGTAACCGTCTCTACAAAGTTAAAGTCCTTAACTCCATTTTGTTTAACGTTCTCGGAGGGATTACTAAGGAACTTCACGGTTTTTCCGAGTAAGGAATTAGTGTCATCATAGTATGACGCAGTTAACTTCACATCTTGGACAATTTTAGTGGAATTGTTTCTTACTTTACCTGCAACATCTATGGCACCTGTAGGACCCTTACTTATTTTCAAGTTCTCAATCTTTAGTAAAACTTTTGATGGTTTACCAGTAGCAGCGTTGACAGAATTATCTCCAACATAATTCTGAATTAACAAAAGACTGACAACAACACCAGTTAAAATAATTGATAGGAGTGTTACTGTTCGTACCTTTTTTTGCATATCGACTGATCTTTGATAAATCAAATTAATTCTTGCATACTAACACAGTACTACTATATATCCTATGATATCGCACATTTAATCACAGAGACTTTAAACAATTATTTTAATAATTGTTAGAAATCTTTGTTGAACATTTTTTGTACATTATTTATAAAATAACATGAGAATTACATAGCCCATCCATGGGCTTTCATACTAAGAATGTCTTACTGGTTAAATTTTACCGTAAATTTCGTCTCTCGCTGAGGAAGGATCGCTTTACAAAATGGCTCGGTCTTGTCAAAAGTTTACGAATTTTATAGTCGTTGGTCTCTACTCGAGTACTACTTACCTCAGTGTCAACGAACTTATTCACTAATGACTTTGATTGATCAATTAAAGCCGGACTGTATACTTATAATATAGAAGAGACATAATAGAATGTATATGAGTAGTTCTGACGATAGTGGGATAGAGCCATTTGATTGGTATAACAGGTTCTTCGGCAAGGGGAGGAGAGGATTTGGTTTTAGTGACTTTTTCAAAGGTTTTGATGAAATGAGAAGGGAAATGGAAAGCGAATTTGAACACAGATTTAGAGATATAGAGACGAAGGCACCTAAGGATTTGGTAAGAGAATATGAAACTTCAGAAGGTGGTAAAGTAAGAGAATATGGCCCATTCGTATACGGTTATTCGATGACAATTGGGCCTGATGGAAAGCCGAAAGTAAGAGAGTTTGGAAATGTCAAATCGCCGCTATCTCCAAGTGGGAGAAAAAGCATTTTTACCGGATCAATGATCTCATCTGAGAGAGAACCGCTCGCAGATATAACGTCAACAAATAGTGAAATAAAGGTCATAGTTGAAATGCCTGGCGTAAACAAGGAAAACATTAAAGTAAACGCGTACGACAATTCTGTAGAGATCATCACTACTGGTACTGATCGAAAATATCATGAAGTCATTGAGATACCTCCAGAAGCTGACATTGAAACCGCCAAGTCAGTGTATAAGAATGGTATACTCGAAATAACATTTAAGAAAAAGGAACAGTCAAAGCCTAGAGGGAAGCAGATAAACATCGAATAGAACACTAAGAAAATAGCATCATCTGCGGCAGCTGAAAGAAATAGACTTATAGGTATTTCTTTATCCTGCTATTTTATTTTCTTCAGTCAAATTATTAGCGCATTGATTTTCTTAGAATCCTGATTAGGGATACCAACAAATTATGGTATATATCGGATAAACTAAATCTAATCTTAAAAAGTGGTTCGTTCCTCGTTACGACCGCCTCTACCAAAAGCCAGCATCCGCTGAGCTATTGAGCGAGCATTGCTTCGATTAATACTACTACATAACACAAATTTGGAAACCAAATCTGTGCCAGGAACCCAAATATACTTCAATGATTGTGAAATTCCTATTCTTGACATTAAATAAGCCGATACTGACCTTGGGTGTATGTTTTTTACATGTATAGACACATGATCTTAAGGTATTTTGTGATCCAAATTACAGAATATTTGAAAACTGACACCTTTTGCACAGATTGACAAAAGGTTTGCAAATTTACAACGAATGAGTATCAATCCACCATTTTTGTCATTGATGACAGTTATTTGCAAAAAACTTGCAGTAAATTCTCTTTAATTCGGCTTTAGACCTTTAGATCCTAACTTGTACCATATGTAAATATTTGCAATCTCGGATATCTTTAATACATATAATAATCTGAAAGTGCAATAGTCCAGTTTGATTAACCGACAACATATCGTTCTGCAATGAGACAAAAAACAAGACAAGTCAACCTGATGCCAATTGGCTTATTGATGTGTAAATATCAATCGACTATATATGGACCACTTTAAACTAATAAAATATGAGACTTTGAATTACATACCTAGCGTATTTTATTACTATTTGATAGCGAGGTGCGTGCTACTTACCAATAAAACTTGTTAACAAGTTCGGCTTTTCGACATTATTGAACATTCCATTGCACTTTATCGAATGCTCACGTTTCACTTTCTTTTATACTAGATTTGCCTGCATCGTCAAGATCCAACTCAAAAACGGACTGATGCAACTGTCTATTATCCATACTGACTGCTGGCTGGATATAACAAAAAATAGATTTGAATCCATATTGTGTCAAAATTTGAGTTATATAGCCACTAAGCAAAAAGTGATGTTTAATAACCATGATATACCGGGAGCTTTTATAGTTCACTTCAACGTCGTATCCCCTTCTGGTAACGCTTTTTATAAGAGCAGCAATACCTCGACGAGTCTTTCCATCAGTATTACTCGCTGCCATATCTACTCCTTTTATTTGGCGTAGATATGAGTCTCCAGCTCGTTTGCCGACAAAATCGGGAGAGAGCATGTAGAATCTCTACATACTATGGCATACTCTGGTCGGCTCTTGGAAATACCGTTCAAATCTCTTCCGGAAAAGAACGAATATTTTTGGAGTTCATCTAACTGTGTTTTATCATTTATTAATGCTGAAATTTGGTTGGGGATAAAATGTTTATTTAGCCAACTCATCAACTGAAGTGGTCGTACACTACTATCTTGTTCTTGCATGATCAATATTTCTGTACATTTCTTTATCAAAAGATAAATTGCAATTAGCATGTGGCCAAATCCGAATGGATTTTCAGCTGCTGCATGAGCTGCAGACTTAATAATTGATTCTGCTTTTTGCATATATTCATCTTTATTTGTCATGTAATACAGCCTAATCAGGTTAGATGCAGCTATCGAACTACCACTTGGAATAGCCAAGTCATAAAATGTCTTTGTCCTAACAATCAATTTTTCATGGTCGTCTGAAGTAAAGAAGAGGTTATTTTCTTTATCGTCCCAAAAATGCTTAAGCATAAAATCTGTGTACAGAATCGCTTTTTCAATGTATCGTGGTTGCGTATCGACTTCAAATACATCAAGTAATGCGTTTGAATAAAAAGCATAATCGTCCAAATAACCATTTAGTTTAGACTTTCCATCTTTGTGCATTCTCTTTAGCCTGCCATCATTGCTACTTAGGTTTTTTTCAATAAATTCTATTGCGTTTTTCGCAACTCCGAGATACTTAAGATCACCGGTAACTCGATACCCCTTTGCAAACGCCGATATCATTAACCCGTTCCACGATGTTAGGATTTTTTCATCCTTTCCAGGCTCTATGCGTTTTCTTCTGAAATTATATAATTTTAATGATGCATCTTCGACTATACGTTCTATATCCTCTTGGGTTTTATCATATTTTTCGGCAAGTCCTTTTATTGTTCCTTTGATATACAGTATATTTTTTCCATCAAAGTTACCATTATTAGTAACTCCGTAGTAATCACAAAGGATTTCTGAATTAGTATGGTCTTCCAGTAAATCAAATATTTCCTGTTTAGTCCAGACATAGTACTTACCTTCTTCGCCCTCAGAGTCAGCATCCTGAGCGGAATAAAACCCGCCATCAGGAGAAGTCATCTCTCTGGTGACATAATCAAGGGTTTTTTTAACTATTTGCAAATAATGCTCCTCGTTAGTGATTTGGAACAATTCAACATACAGCTGGATGATAAGTGCATTATCATAAAGCATTTTTTCGAAATGTGGAACTAGCCATCTTTGGTCCGTAGAATACCTAGCAAACCCGCCTCCGAGATGATCATGAATTCCTCCAGCTGCCATTTTTTCGGCTGAAAATATTACGAAGTCCTTAAATCTATTTATCCCTGAAATATCGTGATAGCGTAACAAAAACATGAGGTTGGAAATATTAGGGAATTTAGGTGCTTGGCCAAAACCACCGAAAATATTGTCAGCCATGCGAAGCAAGCCTATTGCTGCTTCGTCTAGAATAGAACGCTCCAATTTTGCTCTGTCCATCGAAGAAGGTATGTCAGTTGCTGTATGCATCAATGCCTGCATAAACTCTGAGGAGGCAGAGTTTATCTCCTTTCTTTTCGTCACATATGCTTCTTTCAGTTGGTTTAATATTAGACCAAAGCCAGGCATACCATTCCTACTCTGATTCGGGAAGTAGGTGCCAATGTAGAAGGGCCTTTGGTCTGGCGTAAGGAAAACTGATAGTGGCCATCCTCCTGTTCCATTTGCAAGTTGACAGACCTTTTGATATATGTCGTCTAGATCAGGTCTTTCTTCTCGATCTACCTTTATATTAACAAAATTATCGTTCATGAAGCTCGCAATCTCTGTATTTTCAAATGACTCGTGTGCCATTACATGACACCAGTGGCATGCACTATAGCCTATGCTCAGAAATATTGGTTTATCCTCAATTTCTGCTTTTTGAAGAGCCTCATCTCCCCACGGGTACCAATCAACAGGATTATGTGCATGTTGTAACAAGTAAGGGCTGCTTTCATTTATGAGTCTATTTGTCCATTGCTGGGTCTTATTGCGGAGTTTATCCATCCGAATCAATCTTATTAGTAATCTTATTTATAACTACGGAATCACTAACCATGCAAAGTATCAACATGTAAGTTCAAGGATTATGGATAATCTAAGCTGAATAGAATTATCAGTAAGAGACTTGGTGCTTAGAGAGTCTAATTCTTGTAGTCGGTGATTAATAATTTATGGTCTCTAATGGGTATTCTTTTTGACGCTTTATAATAATAGTGGTATGTAAAATTGTTTGTTGAACTCCCTGCTATCGCATGTTTTAGCTAGATTTAGTAATAGCATAGCGAATGATAAAAATGACGCTTTTCACTCCTCCCTATTTAGAATAACTCAGTTCTAGTTCGGCGTGAATAAAAATTGACATAATATGGAAGCATTAGGTAGAGTGCAAAGTGCTTGCCAACTAACCCCAATCATCAATAGGATTCAAATTATGCACACGCTCTAGTATCAGAATAGTAAGCTCAAGCTCAGAATAGATAAGCTGATATCATTAAGATATTATACCTGGTGAATCCATGAATGCGGCAGTAATGCAACAGCGTTATATATTTCCGTATTACAGACTATATAATTTGTATGAGTATGGGCCTGAAGTCTGTTGATCTCGTCTTATCAACTTGCTGTTTAGATACACTGAAAATATTTATATGTAGACAGGATATCTGGGCTTGTTAAAAACCATTATGAGGATTATTTACATAGGAAATGAGAAATTTCATAGTAGACCAAATAATTATGATTGAATGGTGATAGGATCTGGGCAATATCCGAAGAAGCAGGGGATACAGCTTTGAACACACACTTGTTCAGAGATTAGACAGAGGGGAATGGCATGCAAGACGCTTAGGAGGCTCTAGTACTGGCCTTCCGGATATCATTGCTGTTAATAATAGAGAAGCCATTTTGCTTTCGATTGAGGCAAAAGCCGGTACAAGCGACATCTTATACGTACCGCAGGATCAAATACAACGATGCGTGTATATCCGTGATATGTTCAAGCATTATTCTAAAAGGCATGTTATATTTGCTTTCAAGTTTATGAGGAAAAAGCGAGTCAGGAAGAAAAATTGCACAGTATATGAACACCGAAAGTTAATTGAATATTATAAAATAGGCGACATCTTTGGAAATGTGAAGAAGATACCTGTCCTTAAATGTAATTATGATGGGAATACGTTTGTTCTACATGATGATAAATGTGAAAGGCTTAGTCTTCCGAACTATGTCATGCCTTTTCATAGGATAGTCAACGTTATCGGCAAAGGTGACTACTAAGTAACTTAGGTTAGGTGTTAGGAATACTACTAAGTAACTTAGGTTAGGTGTTAGGAATTATACGTAGGAGAAAGCTTTACCATTCAGACATAAGAGGAACTCCTCAAGGATAATATCCATTATAGTTCGATTTAAGATGGCGTTAGTGTTGATTGACTTTAGCAAATTAGTAGGATTCTTCTGAAAGCTATTCTAGGACCTGTTTAATACATAGATTAATTAGTGATTGCTTATCGAAAATAAAACACCCTTACATGAATGGCAAGAGAGAAGAAGTGTGTTCGGTTTGTTATAAATTTCTCAATACCATATACGATCACAAGAAAATGAAGAATATAAAGCAAATTGGCCCAATAGGAGATTCAGGAAACGAGAGCTACAAATGTAAGAGCATTTATCATAAAAAATTAACCGACAGATCGCGTTCCTCAGTCTAGAACAGGCCTAGATAAACCTTCGTCTGAAACACAGTAGTCTCAATATTTTGTGTACTAATGCATCTAACTAGATGGAAATAAAGAATAATTTTCCTTACTTCCAGTCATCAATATGCCCGGATAACGGCCACACTATTTTCGTACGTCCCTAATTATAGGCACTATAGGGCACACCTCCACTAAATTATGGATAATACGGCGATCAAGTTCATGTTCCTTGAAAAATGAGAATTCCTTCCTAGGTAATATCTAGATTATTGTGATAGTTCATATCGAACTCTTATTCTTTTCTCTTCCTTTTTTCATAAGAACAAACAATATAACAAGAATGACTGCAATTAGGATATAATTGACAGGTGGACTGATAGCCCTAGTGACCAAACCCAATTGTGGAATTACGTAGACGACTTTTCCAATATAGTTACCGTGCATTATTGGATAATCGATACCAGGTATTGAATCTGGATTGGCATCACCTTTTGTTACAACTACCCTATTACCAAGTGAGTCTATTCCTATTGCTCTTATCCTATGTACTATCGTTTCCGGTTCTTGGCCTTTTTCAGGTACGGGTTCCTTAAAGACAATAATATCACCTATTTTTAGAGTATCATACTGAATATTATGATTAATAACTACAAAATCACCAACTTTTAACTTGGGGACCATACTCTCACTAGCCACTACATAGAACGGATTTATTACTCCAAACGCAATCTGAATGCCCACCCAAATAATTACGACAGCAATCACGATAACGACAACATATTTAATCTCGTTGGGAATTTTGGTGAGGCCTTGCAATTTTTAGAACTAAGATTAAATTACTTGGAATATAAGTGTAAGAGTATGAGTAAGAGATAGGTTTATATAGAATTTTGGCTCGTTCTCGGACCTAAAATGGAACTAGGATTACTTGACTTAGCCTTTTCATATAGATTACTAGCTCATTTGATTCTTGAACGGTCAGCATCGATGACAGATAGAGCACCTAATTATTGAACCGAGTGTAGAGTTGGCGTCGGACAACACATTGGCAGCACATTTATGAGTATGGTTAGCCAAAGCCCAACGACAATCGGAACCAATTTTAATATGTGCAGATGTAATTGATAGCCTATAGTTAATTAGATTTTTATACTAAGTCTCACCTACTTTATTAAATGTCCAATAAATCACGCTTACCACACACCATAGACGAAATGTTTGAAGAATCAAAAAACAGACTTGGTTTAGAACGCGAATCCATGATCCAGAATATCAAGGATGATTTGACGACTGCAAAGACGAAGACACTATCTAGAGCATAACATGACTAGTGAAAGGCTGCCAACGCTTGGACAGCCTATGTAGATGACTTAAATGACAATTCGATTCGGCTGCGCATTCGAAATTGTTTGATTGCTAGATCTTTCATCAGCTTGGAGATTTCAAATCCAGCAATTTTTAAAACGATTATAAGTGCTTTAAATATCTCCTGGATTGACAATGCTAAGTGATAGTAATGAAGTTCCGATCACTTCAGATCAGATGTATAAGATCGAGGAAAAGGGACATGATTTACTAGGAATGCAAAGGGTTTATATGATGGAAAACGCAGGACACGGAATCGCAGATATCGTTGCAACAAAATTCAAAAATGATCTATCAGGAACAAAAATCGTAGCAATCTGTGGTACTGGCAATAACGGTGGCGACTGTTTTGTCGCGATAAGACACTTAGCGGCGTATATTGATTCGCGGTATACGATAGTTTTGTTAGGCCATTCTTCGAAATTACGTAGCGAGGAAGCCAGAATAAATTGGAACATTATTAAAAAAATGAATTCTATAGAGGTGATTGAAACAGACAAATTTACTGAGGTGCTCAAAGAGATAATTGCGAATGCAGATATCATTTTAGACGGTATTTTCGGAACAGGAATCAAGGGTGAGATAAGAGATCCTCATGCTTCTGCTATCGATCTCATTAATTCATCCAAAGCCTATAAGGTTGCTGCAGACATCCCCTCTGGATTAGACCCTACAACTGGCAAAGTTGACAAGAGATGCATACAAGCTAATATAACGATCACATTTCACAGAATCAAAACTGGTCTCCTCAATAACGAGAAGTACACAGGCGAAGTCCATCTTGAACATATAGGTATCCCTAAAGAGGCGGAAATTGGAATTGTCTGAGACTAAGTATAGAGATGATTCAAAGATCAGGGTAATACAAATACCTGTAGGAACAATGGCAAATTTTACTTACATACTAGCTGATCTAGAAACACTGAAGGCATCTATCATTGATCCATCCTGGAACCTTGAAAAAGTATTGGAAATATTGAAAAAGAATGGATGGGATTTGGAACACATTATAAATACACATACTCATTTTGATCATATTCTGGGTAACGAACAGCTAGCTGCTGTTACTGGTGCTAAAATTATTCAACACGAATACTCAAATCAGCCTAGTGATAAATTCGTGAAAGATGGAGACATTGTTTATTTGGGAAATATTCCATTAAAAATATTGTATACTCCAGGGCATTCAAATGATAGCATTTGTGTTCTGGTTGAAGACAAATTCATTTTCACAGGGGACACAATTTTTGTAGGCAACTGTGGAAGAGTAGATCTGCCAGGTGGTGATTCTAGGAAATTGTATAACAGTTTATTTAATGTGATTTCAAAGCTAGACGGTTCATTGATAGTGTACCCTGGCCACGATTATGGAAAGTCACCTACTTCTACAATAAAAGAACAAAAGGAAACGAGCCCGATTTTAGTCCCAAGAACGGAAGCTGATTTTGTAAAGTTCATGTCGGGCGATGATTAAGGTCTGCACGAACAAAGATATTCAGATATATTATGTTTGAATCGGGGACATTCTTCGTCTATCGAAAGGTTTCATTGTACAAGGCCCATATTTGTTTGTGTGATATCTTACACTGAAACTAGTACAATCCCAGGCATTACTATAGCGGGAGCCAGCCCAGATTTAATGAAATATACCTCCCCAGCCGATTCTGAATTCCTATATTATGGCTATTGTAGATGTTTAGAGGAGATTCCAATAACCCCTGATGGAAAACCAACACCAGCAATCATAACTCGAAGCGTCATAGGAGCAACCGACATACCATTTTTTATAGTTGATGCTGGATCGATGATTAAACCTTTTGTTCCGTATATATCATTTAATCAGGAATATGGCAAGAATATTGCATTTGGATCGGCTGTAGATCCTAATAACGTCAAGAAAGCATTTGAATATGGAAGTTTACTTGGAACTCAAATATCAAAGGTATCAGATTTGGTAGTCTTGGGAGAAAGTATCCCGGGTGGCACTACTACCGCATTAGGTGTTCTGAGCGCATTAGGCGCTGGCGCTGAATTTAGAGTCAGTAGTAGCATGCCCGATAATCCTCACATCTTGAAGAATAGGGTGATATCTCAAGGTCTGACTAGTGCAGGTATCAAGAGAGGAGACTTAAAATCTAACCCTTTTAAGGCTATATCGATATTAGGAGATCCAATGCTGCCTTCTATTTCTGGGATTGCGGCAGGGGTTCTTGGTAGCGGAGGCAAAGTTATGCTCGCCGGCGGGACTCAGATGACTGCAGTAATTGCAATCCTGAAGTCGCTGGATCAGCCACTTGACAATATATGCATTGGTACTACCGTTTATGTAGCAAGAGATCAAACTTCCGACCTCGTTGGTCTTACAGAAACACTATCCGAGAATGCTGTGCCGGTATATGCTTCCAATTTACATATGGAAGAGTCTAGCATAGATGGATTACAGGCCTTCTCGAAAGGCTATGTTAAGGATGGGGTAGGAGCAGGAGGTATGTCAATTGCAGCCATACTAAAATTGTCAGGACGTATCAATGGCGAGAACCTTTTGTATTATATTGAAAGGGAGTATAATAGGCTAATTTCTAGCCGACGCAATACGCAGGCTAGCTTATAAAGATTTCTGATTTTAGGAATCTGAGGTGGGCCAATCAGGTAAGATTACCCATAATCTTTCTGAATGCGTTTGAAATAATATATATCAATAATGTATTAACACTACCACACGTAATCGATATGTTAGATTCAATGTATACTTTGGAATATAAGTTTAGTCGCTCATTTCAGCAAATACGGTAGCCTTCGAGATTTCATGTAAGCGCATTGCCAATGTCCTTTCAAATACTTTCTTATTAATTACTCCCTTCTCATGGAGCATGTCCACCAATGTGGCTATTCTAGCACTAACCTCTTCCAACTCGGTGAGCTCCTTCGATGTATTTTCGCCAGATCTCATCGAATGCCTATTATTATCGACAGTGTCTTTTTCAGGCACAGTATATCATTGATAAACGAATGTATATGCTTTTGCTTGAAATCCTATATCTCGAATGCCATATAATATCACTGTATTTTAGATTACCGACAGTATTCTCCAGAACGTTGATAATCTGACTGGCAAATATTATTGGTGTGTATCGAAGCCTTCTGATCAAGCAATACAATTGATTTTCATCATTGATCATCATACAATGGAAATCCTCAAAGTTTGTAAGGATCCACTTGCATAGTCTATCCCTTACAGCAAATTTATCATTTATTGTATCGGTCATTGAGAGCATAGTATAATAAAATACGACATGCTTTTATTTCAAAAAGTTAATAATTATTTTCGAATGAATTGTACTCTGAATACGGTCCGCTCTATCTTAGCCTTTAGATCAAATTTCATTGTTTTATTAATTCTGATAATAATTTTGGCAAGTTCATCTAACTTGATTAACCTCAACTCAGCTTCGAGCATCAAGACCGAACATGAACGACAGGCAGGTGATACCCTAACATTCCTTAGAGCGTATGGAAAAACAGTTGTTCCTATAAGCACGTCAGTTGATCGACATAAAGTGCACCCACTGAATAATGGCACTAATTATCAGTCAAAGATGTCTAGTAATTCAGATACCGGGTTTGAGGCGAGAAATAGGAATAATTGGATAACGGTTAATCATGATATCCATAGCACCAGATTTAGCAACCAGACAACAATTAACAAGGAGAACGTAGCGCAATTGAAAGTTAAATGGACGTTACTTAATGACGTTGCAATACAAGATCCACCTATAATCATTGGTAGCAACGGATTCGTACAAGATGATTCAGGTGCAATCATAGCGTTTGATGCCAATACCGGGAACGTTCTCTGGAGGTCTGAAATCGGAAGTGGTCCAACGATCGGTTTGACCTTTAGTGATGGGGTAATATATGCAGCAACTGGATATCATAGCACCGTGGTAGCAATTAAGCCAAATGATGGTAAAATTATCTGGCAGTCGGAGGTCTTGGGTGATCCTAAAACTGGTTACAATATTCCGACTTGCCCAATTGTATGGAAGGGTTATGTAATAGTAGGCTCAGCAGGCGGCGGTGATGTCTCTACCGGGGTGGGAACTGTAAGAGGAAATATTACTGCTCTTAACAGTACTAATGGTAAGACAATATGGAATTTGAATACCACTTCAGGCCAATGGGTCAATCTAGATACTGCTCCTAAATATAATTCCGGAGCAAACGATTGGTCCGGTGGTTCTCTTGACCCTGAAACTGGTATAATATATATGCCACTAGGTAGTCCATCTCCAAACTTTAATTCCACAACAAGACAAGCTGGCGACCTCTTCTCAAACCACATGGTGGCTATAAACATCACCAATGGAGAATTAATTTGGGCCACACCGTTCGTTGCTCGCGGAACTGTTTTGAATGTAACTGTCCCAGATACGCATGACTGGGATACATCCTGGGGTAGCAGTATAAGCAAAATAGCCTATGATAATGGAACGCAAGAGAAAATAGTAATTGGCCACGATAAAATGGGGAATATCGTTGCTATGGATGCATCTACTGGTAAAGTGCGATGGTGGAAGACTTTAGGAAGACACTCCAATACTGATGCAATTCCAATGCCTAATGGCACTGGCGAGGTTTGGTCTTATGGAATTTTTAACTATCATGCTGTAGACAACAACAATACACTCTATATAGCTGCTACGAACAGAGGTTTGAATTATTTTACTGATGGTGGAATTTCAGGACATAGATTATCTCCTCCACACACTATAGAACTAGGGTTACGCAATGGTACGATAGCTGCAGTGGATCTAAGAACTGGAAAACTCAAATGGCAATTACCGACAGAATTCCCTCCAAGAGTGTCGCCCTTGGTTACAAAAGATGTACTATTTGCTGGCTACATCCACTTTACAGAGAAAACCAAAGCGAACGGTCATGTTTCAACAACAAAGTCCGGTGTTATATTAGCCTTAAATAAGGAAAATGGACAAAAGATATGGGAACAAAATATTAATGCAGAAATAGGTCAGGTTGGCCCATCGATAGCGAGCGGAACACTGTTCGTACCGACTGAAAAGGTCCGAGTAGATTCAAGAGATGGCCCTCAACACGGAGGATCTATAATTGCGTTTGGACTTTAAAAACAGGATTAGCTGGAAGTGAAATGTAGAATCAAAATAGCAAGTATCTTACTTATATATATCACATGGAAAAATAACATTTCGTCCCTATAGCAGGATTGATAGAGCTATCAATGATGCTCTAGAGTAAGTGAATTAGTATTGTTACTGTATTCGAGAATACATTTGCATCACCTAGATATAAAATAGTATTAGCATACTATTATCAAGCATTGTTTTGGACAGATGTGTTGTAAGTCAAACATTAAAGATATCGTGTTCACAACTCCATATATTATCAAAACCTTTTGTAATATATGCCCCAGTGTGATTATAAATGTTTATTTTTCGCACTATGGCAAACTTGTTTAGTCTTAAAAGTAGGACGCCGGGAGAGGGATTTGAACCCTCGAGACCTTCACAGATCACAAGCTAACAAGGTACAATTTCCAGGCTTGCGCCCTCCCAGGCTAGGCGACCCCGGCATACGTATATTCCGTAACAAATTCTATATATTAACTATTAAACAATTTTACAACTGCCGCGTCCTTCTAATACAACACTTGATATAACAAATTCAAATTTCAAATACTTTCACTGATCCGGTTATCCAAACTTAGAATCATTTCACCCGAAATCAGATCATATTTTTTTATATCAAAATGTCCAGTCTCGACCTGATGATCCTCCCAATCAGAGTGGAAAATAAACCTTTGCCGACATTCTACACATATACATAGTATTTTTAGGTCTTCTGGATGCATGATCGTTAATGTGATATAACCAGAATTATCAAATATATAGAATAGGGAAGTAGTTAATATTCGTTTTATTCGGATTTTTCTTACGAAGTATTCGATGTAACCTTGAAGAGGTATTTTGGTAACATCTTCGTTCTCTACTATATTATATACTCAGATTGTTATTTTATCACTGGTCTACAATTCCAAACCTGCTCTACATTGTAGTGTATTAATGTGATAGCATAACTCTACCATCTCAAACTACTGCTAATAATTATTGTTGATTTCAAATTTATACTTTGATCTGTTGCACTAGTATAACTGGAAATAACCATATAATTCACTAAGATGGTTCAGATAAATTTAGATGTATCATTTTAGTTAATGGTTCATTGCAAGAAATCATATCTTATCATATATCTCACTTGTCATCGGTTTTCTTGTTAAAACAGGGTGTGATTATCTATTGGGCCAATACAATTCGTTTCTTGAGTATCGATCCTGATCATGGCTAGCGCCGTACTGAGTATTAATCTTTATAACTATAAATCCAACAAAGCTGACAAAAAATGAAAATACACCCAGATAAGTCGATATTTGATCAATAATGAATAATGCCCTCTGCAATTGTACTTACATATAAAAATGTGATTTGACCATGGATTATCCTAATTGGCGTATTACTGGATACGATGGATCCTAGGATTCTATCCCATAGATGATGATACCTTATATGACTCTTTTTAAAGATCCAAGAATAATACTTCTATCCAGTATAGAGAGAAATGAGAATCACTATTAGTTTTTTATACCTAAAGCGAACAGAATAGGAAAGGATTGAATATTGAGAAAATTAATAATAGAACTGTAGTGTCTGGTGGCCAATGAATAAATCAGAGGTCTAAATATAAGAATAGCAATACCTGATCCGGAACAATAAATATGCTGTACCAGTCTTTGTAACAAAAATTCTCACCTCAGGAATTGAGGTAGATAAATTAGAGGAGGTGATATTTTTAAAATAATCTTTTTTAAATAATCTTTTTTAAATCATCTGACCTTCAGGCTGTCTAATGTTGTGCATGTATATGAGCTCACTATATATCTAAATGTTTATCACGACCAAAAAAATTATTCGTCCTTTTGTAATATTGTAACAATTAAGGAAATTTAATGGAGAATAACATAAGCCATGATTACATCACTATGACATTAGATAAGTGGTTTCTAGTTGGGTGAGGATCATTAAGGATTCATATTATAATTGATCTCGAGAATAAAATCAGTGGGCTTCCAGCCCTCTTACTAAACCTCGTCAGAACCTGCGAATGGCAAGGTCATTTCTACTGCAATAAAAACTCATGTATAGAGAGTTAACCGGTGGTAAAAGGGTCACTATCTATAAATAGAATTTTGGTATCCAAAGATCAGGCTCATTAGTGAGCAGTAGATTTTTCTCGAGTATTTTGATATTAATATGATTGATTAGTTACACTCGCACTATTAGGCACATTAGTATCAGAGATACTAACATTTGAACGCCAAGCTTTAGGATCGGTACCTGGTTTCA
>JBQCDO010000321.1:0-7513 GCA_051961195.1 Nitrososphaeraceae archaeon
GCATTCCGCCTCTGATACAATCATTAAATGAGATCAGACAAGAATTTTCACAACAGGTATTTCTAAAGGCTATAGAAAAGGAAGAATTGGACGAGATTAGAAATATAGTTGGTTCTGTAAGAGGTTACATTGAGAAAGGAACTGCGTATATAGGGCGGTTGATTGTCAAACCTGAATACCAAAACAAAGGCATTGGAAAAAAACTTATGGATGCAATAGAACAACATTTTAAATCTGCCAATCGTTATGAGCTATTTACAGGACATAAGAGTACTCGAAATCTACATTTGTACCAAAAACTTGGCTACTGTGAATTTAAAAGAATACCCATAAATGACTCGCTTACAATGGTATTATTGGAAAAGCATAATAATAATGATTACCGCAAGTAGAAGTTTCCCAATTTATTGAATCATCCTAGAATAATTAACTTGTAGTCAGTCTAAAGCGCCTGAATTCTCCAATAACACACCTGAACGTATATACGAATAAGTTCAAACGAGTGGTGATTCATCCTTCTGGTCTTGTTTGGATTTGATAATCCTCTTGTGGGCTAGGTATAATCCCATAAACCAACCATCTTGCGTGTGTCTTAATATCTTTTGGATATCATTTTGGCTAATGCGGGGTTATAATTCCAGGTGCTGGGTGGGTGTTATTAGTAGTAGTAATTGGTGCTGGAGTCTTACTGACACTTGCTCCAGAACCTGCCGCTCCGGTAACATTTACACTGTAGTATGAAAGTAGGCTAGGATTGTTGCCGCATGAGAATTTGGAGGTTATCTTGTTAACTCCTTGTTTGATACTAGTGTACTTGGGGACTAGTAAAAATGTCCATTTCGAGTAATCATTTGGTCCTTTGGGACCATTACCAGTCGCATTTTGATATGGCTTGATACCATTTACTATAACCGAGACATGGCAATTAGAAGTACCATTAGGCGTAGTCGATATACCAGAGATTGCGATGTCTTTATGAACAGGAACTGTTTGACCCTTTGTTGGTGAGTTTATTCGTATAGCATGAAGCTTTGGCGTTGTAGTTTTAAGAGTGGCAGTAGTTGATGACAGTGGAGGAGACGGCTTTGTTTGACCATATGCATTATTTGCAGTAAGGCTTGCTTCTAAGCCGTTAGCGATAACAAAAGTTGTAACTGCAAGAACTATAATAAGTAACATTGATGCTTCTAATTTTGATCTATTGGTTCTAACCACGTAGAGCTTATCACGTTATCCTATATAAAAAGGGTCATGCCAAAACAATTTACGTTATAGGCTTTGCAATATTATACTCATACCCTTATGCAAATCTCCAAATCACATTTCCTGCGGTATCGCCGATAGAGAATTTACATTATAATAATATGAGGACCCTCAAACAATAACTAGAAGCCAATATATGTGGATCTAATCTACTTGCTAACTAATATGACCGAATTAGGTTTCTCGATCAAACCTTTGGTTGTAATATTTTTTCTTTCTGTCCTTATTATATCTATGATTATAAGTTATTGCTATGTCTCTCAATCGTTCGCTGATAGACGTGGCAATAATACACATCAAAAACAAGCTGGGCAACAACAGGACTTTAGTACATGTGTAGATAACGCTATGAACAAAATGTTAAATGGAGATCTTAACTTTAGCGACCCAGATCCAATATCGCATTGTTTTAATCTATTACCCAAAGGCAATGGAAATGCAACTAACAATAATGGCGGCGGTAATAACGATAACAATTTGACTAATAACTCCACTTTCTCTAATGTGTGATGTAACTACAGTACGAAAGAAGGAACAAAAGTCAAATTTGCTTGTCAGATATGACTATCATTCATGTTTCCGCAACAAATTCAAAAATTAGTATAATTAAGATAATGATAAATAACATCGTGTCTAGGGTAAGTTAATATAACTATAATGGGTGAACCTCTAAGCGTCGAATTAGATGACATTATAGTTCATCTTTATCCGAGATCCTAGCATCTCCAAAATTAAGTGCCAGCCACATCCTTTTTAGGTTATAGTTGGCTGCTTCTTTGATGTTACTTATCAATAAATATAAATCCCTGTTCTCAAGAATAATATTTTTAATAGTTGTCTTTTGATATTTGACAGAAAAAAAATTTGAGCAAGAGATCAATGTAAAAGGTCATCTGATTGACTCCATGATTCTTACCAAAGTTTTCGATAATGTTATGGATCTGGAAGGAGATTTTCAGGTTCTGGATTTTCATATCGGAAAGAGAAAAAAAGATGTTAGTTACGCACGTCTTATAATTAGAGGAAAAAGTCGCGAGCATTTAAACAAGTTATTGGAATCCATTTACAGAGAGGGAGCCCAACCCGTATCCATTCAACAGGTTTCATTGAAACCAGTTCAGAAGGATATGGTTATGCCGGATAATTTTTACAGTACAACAAACAATCCTACGCAGATTTACTATGAAGACGCGTGGATAAACGTTGATAATATGATGATGGACAAGTGCATAACAGTCAATGTCGAAAAAAAAAGAGCTGAGTGTAAGATCGTACGTGATTTAAAGAAGGGTGATCTGATAGTAGTCGGAGAGCAAGGTGTAAGGATAATTCCACAGGAACGTCCGAGAGAAGGTATTGATATCTTTCAATTTATGGGTAGTGGCAGCTCAAGTGAGAGACCCACACAACAAATTGCTAGGAAAATTGCAATCGACATTCATAACACCAAAGAGACTCACAAGGGCAGAATTATAGTTGTTGCAGGTCCAGTACTTGTCCATTCAGGCGCATCGGAAGCATTAGCAAGGCTGATCCACATGGGGTACATTCATGGGCTCCTATCAGGTAATGCCCTTGCAGTCCATGATGTAGAGAACGCTTTAATGGGAACATCTTTGGGCATGCGCACCAAAGATGGAACTCTTTCCACACGTGGTTACAGAAATCATATGCAAGCCATTAATGAAGTGTTCAAGGCAGGCTCCTTGAAATCAATGGTCCAGAAAAAAATTCTTAAAAGTGGTATCATGTATGAATGCATCATCAATGATATCCCGTTCGTCCTCGCAGGATCCGTAAGAGATGACGGTCCTATTCCAGATGTTATTACAGATATTGTCGAAGCACAACGAAAATATAAGCAGGTATTAGAAGGTGCGAAAATGGTGCTGATGCTTTCAACTATGCTACATTCTATTGCAGTAGGGAACATGCTTCCTTCAACTGTCAAGGTCGTTGCTGTAGACATCAGCCAGCCAGTTGTAACGAAACTGGTAGACAGGGGGACAACTCAGGCAGTTGGAATTGTAACTGATGTAGGAGCCTTCTTGCCTACTATTGTCAACGAATTAGAAAATATTAGATCAAATACTAAAGGGAGAAAGCTGGCTAAATAGATAGATAGATAGATAGATGGATAGATAGATATATAGATATAACAAAGATAAGTTAAAAATATTAGAACATAGTTAATCGAAAGCCGGACCGTCGAGAGAACATATAACTTCAACTACTCTATTCTAGCAAGTCTGGCTTTTATCAAATTCAGAGTAATCTTCGGGTCTGCCCTTCCTCTAGTCATTTGCATTACTTTTCCAAGAAGGAAGTTCATTGCATTTGGGTTATGTTTTGCATCTCTAACAGCAGAGGTTTCAAGCTCGAATATAGAATCAATGGCTTCAGCTATTTTAGATTCGTTATCTATTAACGAAGCGTTCATTTTATCTAGGACAAAAGAGGGCATTTCCCCAGTCCTTGCTATTTGGCTAAGAACTGATTTTGCAATGTTTCTATTGACCTTATTCTGATCGATCATTTTAACCAACTCAGCGATATGTTTTGGTTCAATTCTCAATCCAGAGAGAAGAGACCTCTCTTCCTTCTTTGAATCATCTACTAAACCTAGAAGGTCAGATATAATCCAGTGGGCAATTTCATTAGGTGATGAAGGATATAGTTTTACTGTTGACTCGAAAAAGTCGGCCAACTCTTTATTGTCAATTAGAACCTTAGCTACATGGTCAGATAGCGCATAGTCCTTTAGAAATCTAATTTTTCTTTCATCTGGAAGCTCAGGCATTTTTGCTTTTATGGTGGATATAAACTGGTCACCGAGAATTATTGTTGGAATATCTGGTTCTGGAAAGTACTTGTAATCTTGTTCTTCTTCTTTGGTCCTAGACTGCATGGTCACCTTTCTAGCATCATCCCAATGACGAGTTTCTGACTTGATTTCGATTTCTCGTATCAACATTGTCTTTTGCCTAGTAATCTCATATCTAAGTGCTTTTTCTACATCTCCAAATGAGTTAATATTTTTGATCTCGACTTTTTTCCCCCCTTTTAAAGAAACATTAACGTCACATCTTAACGACCCATCTAGCTTTATATCAGACACTCCCAGATGTTCAATTGTAGAAGTGACTTTATCCAAAAATAACCTAACGTCTTTTGGGTTATCAAAGTCAGGCTCAGTCACAATTTCAACCAAAGCAACCCCTGCCCTATTATAGTCTATAAGCGTATAAAAATTAGCATTGACATCAGCATTTTCATAGATTAGTCTTCCAGGATCTTCTTCCAGTTGTATTCTCCTAATCCCTATACTTTTAGCCCCCAAATCGACTTTCCCATCAGCGCCTATACTGGTGATACCAAATGCATTATACTGAGTAATCTGAAAATTTTTTGGTAGATCAGGGTAAAAGTAATTCTTTCTGTAAAACGTTATCCTTTCTTGGACTTTGCACCCCAGAGCCATTGAAATCATGCTAGCAAAAGCTACTGCCCTTTTATTTAAAAGTGGGAGAGTTCCAGGGAGACCCAAACAGATAGGGCAGATAGTCGTATTTGGCACTTCTCCCCTATAATCGCATTGGCAGGGACAAAATAATTTACTTGAAAGCCCTGTTAGCTGACAATGAATTTCAAGACCTACCTTCACTTCCACCAATTATATTTCAGGGCTCCTACGAACATCAACTATTTTCTCAAAAAATGATGCAACATCAAAAAGAGTTTGTTCGCCCATGTAATCTGCCATAATTTGCAATCCTACAGGAAATGAATTACTAAATCCTATTGGTATTGATATCGCTGGTATACCAGCTAGATTAGCGATAACAGTGTCAATATCTATCTGATACATCTTCAATGGATCATCTATCTTTTCACCAATTTTGAAAGGTAATATGGGCATCGTGGGACCTATCAAGACGTCAAACCTTTCAAATAGTGATTTAATTTCTTGTCTTATCCTTTCTCTTGCTTTCTGAGCTTTGAGATAATATTTCCCATAATAGCCAGCAGAAAGAACATATGACCCAATGATAATTCGTCTTTTAGCTTCATCTCCAAAATTATTGCGAACATTTGAAAAATATGTGTTCCATTCATACCCTTCGGGGTCATAATCAAATCCATAACGAATGTTATCGTATCTGGCAAGGTTACTACTAGCTTCTGCCGTAGCTATAGTATAGTAAGAAGCCAGAGCATATTGGATTGATTTCATAGATGTCTCTTCACATTTACAGTCTAAACCTTCGAACAAATCAACCGCGGAATAGATACATTTTGAAACAGCCGGATCAGCTCCTTCAATGAGTTCCTTCACTACTCCAATAGTGATATTCCTTTTATTTTGGCCTGCAGTATATTTTGAAGATATATTAGACGTTGATATATCCTCAGAAGTACGAGTAGCTATTGGTCTTATTGGTTTCGTTGTTTGATCATTTTCATCTATACCGGCTATTGCATTCATGACCATCACCACATCAAGAACTGTCTTACCCAGTGGTCCAATCTGCTCTAAACTATTGGAGTAAGAAATCAACCCAGATCTGCTGACGCATCCATAGGTCGGTTTTAATCCCACTACAGAACAGAAACTGGAAGGGCATCTTATTGATCCACCTGTATCGGATCCTAATGATACAGCACATTCTGATGCTGCTACGCTAGCAGCACTCCCACCGGAGGAACCACCAGCAACATAATCAAGATTCCACGGATTGCGTGTTGGCCCATATCTACTGAATTCTGTAGTAGATCCCATTGCAAACTCATCTAGATTAAGTTTACCAACTACTATGGCATCATTTTCTTTTAATCTTCTAATTACACCTGCATCATACGGAGGGATATAACTTTCGAGTATATTTGAGGCGCAGGTAGTTTTTAAATCCTTGATGCAAATGTTGTCTTTAATTCCAACTGCGATACCTGCCAATTCACCAACAGTGCCCCCGTCTCTAAGTCTTTTGTCTATAGAGCGCGCTTTTTCTATAGCACCTTGTTTGTCAACTAAGATGAAGGCGTTGATTTTATTATCGACTTTTTCTATTCTTTCTAATATCTGAAATATATATTCTTGTGCAGAAAACTCTCCATTCCTAATGCCGCAAGTAACCTGATTAGCAGTAAGATGATATAGATGATTTGGCATTTATGACATCTTAGGCCCCTTTATGAAACCATCCTTTCTATTTTTGAGACTTTGCAATTTGCCCCATTTGAACACACGATTTGTGTCATCTCTTAATTCAGAAACTTCTTTGGTTGAATAGGTCCACTCACTTTCAGATAGCGGAATAGTGTCCAATTTATCAAAATATCTAATTATCTCATCTATTTGGGATACATATCTATCTAGCTCTGCAGTAGTTAATTCTAACCTCGAGAGCCAACCGAGATGTTTTATTTCGTCTTTTGATACCATAAATGCCACTTCTATACTACGTAATCCAATTTTTATGGAGTTAACCTGTCTATGTCGCGAGGGTACAATGATACGTCCCGTATGTTATCAATGTTCGTTATCGCCATCATCAAACGTTCTAGACCGATCCCAAATCCTGCGTGTGGAGGCATTCCATAGTCGAATACCTTTAGATGATAGTCAAAAGATTGAGTATTTAGCCCCTTTTTTTTCATTCTCTCAAGCAACTCATCTTTTCTGTTTACTCTCGTGCTGCCCGAAGATATTTCTAATTGTCCATGCATTAGATCAAATGACTCTGAGATTCTGCCAGATTCTGACATGGCATTCGCCTTAACATAAAAGGGCTTTATAGAGGTCGGCCAATCTGTAATAAAATAAAAGCTATTAGTCCTTTCATCCGGTAAGTTCTTAAGTGCCTGCGGTGAAAGGTCCTCTCCCCATCTCACTTCCTTCCCAGATTCTCGCAGTAGTTGAATGAGATCAGAATATGAATATCTAACAAATGGCAGTTCTACATTTGGCAATTGGAATTCAAGAGCAGCAAGATCAGATTTGTTCTTTTCTTTAATTGAATCTAGAACGTGCAATATCATTCTCTCAAGTAAACTCATTATGTCGTTGTAGTCTACGAAGGCCTTTTCCACATCAATAGATATTGCTTCGGATAGGTGTCTGTTAGTGCGTGATGGCTCAGCCCTAAAAATAGGTCCGATTTCGAACACATTTTCAAATGACATAGTCAATTGTTACTTATATAACTGAGGACTTTGAGCCAGAAACGCTTCTCGGTCATAGTAAAAAATC
>JBQCDO010000322.1:0-3092 GCA_051961195.1 Nitrososphaeraceae archaeon
GTGATAAACTGTACTAATGGATTGAGTATCTCTATTAATGCCACTTTTTATCGATAAGGCCAAGTCATAAAGATGCATAATTTATAAGTAATTGTTAGAATAACAATAAAGATATCCACAACAAGAGATACTCTATTATCATTATTGTTCTCGTGTGAGTCGATTCTAATAATCCCAGCACTGTTGATTTATTAAGGACACTTGATGTTTTGGGTAATATGTGGTTTAAGCAGCCTACTTGGAGATTTATTATTAAGTGCCTTCTGAGCCTATGCCTCATTCACCTGGACAGCATGTACTACTTATCCTTGCGTTCACATGGGTCAGACCTAATTCTGTACCAATTATGATAAGTTAGCTTACATCATACCACCTAGATACTGCTCAATCGTATAAGTTAATGTCAGCGCAATTATGCCAATTGGTGTAGGCTCTCAGCAAGCTATGTAGGATAGATGAAAGAGATTTGTGAGTGTACCAAAGCTGAATTGGTTTCTAATCACCCTAGTTCTATAATCTGTAAATGAATATAGATCCATTTCTTAGTACACATTTCTTAGTACTTATACATTCATACTAATTAATTAGTCTCAAACTAGTCTTTCGTGCATCTTAATTTCTGTCTTTGAAATACAAAATATACGGCAAATACAAAGACCATACAAAAAGCATTATCTCGGTGTTAAACAATAAATTAGGTAGCTTCCTTTTTAACCAAAATTAAAGTGCGGTTTATATTTTTACTGTTATCCTTGTCCCATATTCTCATAGTTATTAAATAGAGAACTGAGCCGTAACAAATGATTAATTAGCAATGGATTAATTACCTCGCGAAAACAAGGCCTCGGAGCGTGAAGTTTATATTTCTTGCATTCACTGCTATTCGAATATCAAAAGAGGTTACAATACCATGAGTATGGATGATCTAGCAAACAAGTTATCTGAACGCGGGATACCGCAATCCAGTAGGATGGCTATACTTGGTTATAT
The DNA here is from genome assembly GCA_051961195.1 of Nitrososphaeraceae archaeon. Taxonomy (GTDB): domain Archaea; phylum Thermoproteota; class Nitrososphaeria; order Nitrososphaerales; family Nitrososphaeraceae; genus JARBAU01. Next base: position 991 of record JBQCDO010000322.1, read on the forward strand.
AGTTGATCATATTTTAGATAAAGGAGATTCTGAGAACAAAAAGAACGTTGCTAGCAGTAATAAAACACCCGGTCTTTCTGATACCGAATCTTATGAAAATGTATATTCAGCATTATCAAGCATTGGTCAATTAAGTCCAGGCCATCCACTCATTCAACAAATTCAACAAGGTACTGATATAAAGGATCCGGAGGTAGCAACACAATACACACAACACGCTATCAGCGTAATGAAAGACCATGCTGATCAGCACCCAGAAAAAATGCATTCCATATTTCAAAGCCTACATCTCAGAAAGATAGGAAAGGATAAGGATCAAGACGAAGACGGCAGCTTTTTACATGATGGATATGACACTTTTTAGTCCCGGCACTAAAACAGTCAGTCAAATGTCAACACTAAATCAAGTCAGGAATATTTTTGTAACCACAAGTAGCTCATGGCTTCAAGTTGAAGCATCATAGAAAGAACGCATTTTAGCTAGGGGTCGTAGAAAACACGGCTATGGTAGGAGAGGATAAATTGGTCGCTCAGTATGGAATACCCTATTCATCCTAACCACATGGAACTCCACCCATATGATTCGACCGCAGTCTTATTTTATCATATTCTTTTCTCCTCACTTCTTCCTACAATACCCATATAGGATCTGTTTTTTTCATGACTGAAAGCCAACCCATATCCGGTGGTTGAAAATTTAATTGCCAAAGAATTGCTATTATTTCACCTCTGTGATGCAATTCTTCTGTCATGACATGAATTAGCACATCTCTAACTATTGCCGTTCTTCGAATTCCATCCTTGTTAAGTCGTGAAACCGGTTTCCATAGATCTTTTGGCCTAAGTGAAGACAAGTATTTGTTGATTTTTAATGTAGAACTAAGGTTATAATCATAAATTTTGTTCCACGAGTCATAGTTAGAATAAGGAAATGGTCTATTAGGGTCTTCCAGACCTTGAATAGAATAATTAATCCATGAGTCTTCCACCCAAATTATGTGCAGCAATGTGTCTTTCAATGACAACCAGCCGGTTTCCCGGTTTTTGATTACATCTTCCCATGATAACTTTTGTTTAAATGTATCCATATAATTTTGTCTTACTGCATGATTATAGGTGAATAGCTCTTTAAAGTCAGAAATTTCCATTGTAGCCTTCTAATAGATTTGCAAATACATACTACTAATGGTTTTCTGTTTCTTATTATCATTTTGTAAATAGCAACAGTGAGGTTAACTGATTAAAACTATTATAATATGCTGATGCTAACTAAGGAAACGGCATATTTGAAATAACTGCCATTATAATACTTCAGCCATTATGACATGTTAACAAAAGATTATAACTCATCACTCAATATATCAGGTTCTTGGCCTGACCATGACCTTGTATCCTTACACGTACATTTCAATTGGGGCAGCCCTCAAAACGCTTAAGCAGAACATAAAGATTCGACCACAAATTGAGCAGATTTCAGTTTTTGAATCTTATGGGCGTGTTTCAGCTGAAGACATCAAGTCTCCAATTAATGTACCGAGATACGATTGCTCACATATGGATGGATTTGCAGTATTAGCTGATGATATCAGACATGCTTCCAATCTAACTCCGATAAGATTGAATGTAGTAGGAGGGGGAGGTGTTACCTTAGGTAAGTTTTCTAACTATATCCTACGTTCAGGACAAGCTTATAGAATATCAACTGGTGGTTACCTACCTCATGGATCTAACGCAGTTGTTCCCAATGAATATACAATTGAGTCAAAAGGTAAGATAGAAATACTAGCATCATTTGGAAAAGGGTCACACATCTCTCCATCGGGTGGAAATATACTCAGAAATTCATTGTTATTCAGCCAAGGAAGGACATTGAGAGGTCAAGATGTAGCATTATTGTCCTTAGTTGGAATAAACAAAATACATGTGTATCAAAAGCCGAAAGTAGCGATAATTCCGACCGGGGCTGAGCTAAGAGATAATTTGAAAGAAGTCAGATATGGCAAGATTCTGGATACAAACAGTCATTTCATTTCTAAACTGGTCCTGGAAGCTGGAGGATTACCTATTGATTTAGGTATCTCACCAGATGATATTAATAGAAT
>JBQCDO010000323.1:0-2088 GCA_051961195.1 Nitrososphaeraceae archaeon
GCGCACCAAAAGCAGATATTATTAGAATACTGATAAGAAATGTAAGTAGAGAAATACCAAATTTGTTTAAAATGTCATAAATAATTATGGACACAAACTTCATCATCATTTTATAATTGAAGCGAAATATAAATATTCATGCTCACCTACTTAGAAATATCTTTAGATGTCACTACTACAATTAGACCAAATTAATAATTAAATAAATCTATGAAGTAACAACTCGACATGTTATTATATTATTAGGTTGTATGTGAGAATGGTCCAAGTAACAGATTCTTGATTTATAAGAACTGTTGACGACGATGATGCTATTCATGAATGTCTGTTATCTTTTTATAAAACCTACTGATTGTAATATCTTGATAATTATAGGATTAAATTCTAACTATGATCAAGGCTCTGCTGCCTAACCTATGGACACTCGTCTATCAGAGCCTGTATGAAAAACTGCACAACGAGGATATTATTGGATACTTTTGATATTCTGACGGATCAAATCTGTACATAATTTTCATGTAATATCGTGTTCACCATCAGCGATATTTATCCGTCAGGGTTGACTTTCTAAACATTAGATACAATTAAACGTTCTATATATAGACCTGGATCCGCGCGACTTCATCTAAGAATTCTATTACTCTATAGAAGAGTCTAAGGACGATTATCGAATATAATAATATTGACTCTGATTTTCTAAAGATATTAAGACATAATGATGGCTTGGGCCTACTACCCACTACGTTTTATTTATCAGATTACCTTTCATCAGTACAAATTCTGCCTCCGTAATTACCCCCTGGTCCTTTAGCTTCGCAAGTTTAGCTAATTCATCAGCTATCGATGTTACTGAATGGTTATCTGATTGAATTCGATTACTGATCCTCGTTGCTTTATTTTCTAGAGGTTCTGATTGTACTTGAACTGATGCTCCTTCTTGTTTGTTTGATAGAGTGTAAGGTGGTTTTTTGCTACCTTGCATTCCGGATCTTATTATTTCAACTAAATCCTCTGCTTTTTTCTTTGATATTGATTCAATTTTCCCACCTTCTTCATCCTCCTGTCCATCAATGATCTCTTCCATCATACCTAGTCTAGTAGAACTGACTAACCCCGGAGCTTTGAACTTAATTGTAGATGACAAAATATTCTTCTCAAGCTTGACACTTGTAATAATATCATATGGAATATCGACAATATTTTCCTTAAGTCCTAACATGTATGGATCTCTTATGATTATCCTTCTGTCTGTAGCATATACTATATTTGGTGTCATGTAGGATCCACCAGGCTTTATTCTGGATTGTTTTGCAACAAGTAAGACTTGCTCATCAGGATTTAACATTTCAGCAATCTTGGTTATCTCAGCTAACTCATCTCTATCCTTTATCTTTGTAGTAAATAGGCTGGCATTCTTTTTTTTGCTGCTACCAAATCCAAAGGGCATATGCTGTGGTAAATTAATGATTATGATGTATTTAAGATCATGTCTATTTTTCTGGACAGTGATGATAGAATGTTGATCATAGTGGTGCAATGTAGTATTGTCTACATCACCTTGAAGTCTCCGTCCTAGACTCTGTTCAAAAAGACGTTAGAAGAGCAACAATCAATTGATTAAAGGTAATGTATTCAATTTGCGTGACAAAAAGATATGTCTAACTACTAAAGAGTGTATCGCGTTCTGAGAGATTATCAGGCATCGTTCCACATTGTGGTTACGGCCTAGATTCACTATTAATTTCTGATTTATTTCAGAGTATAGAAAACGTGCCCAGATAGATATATCCATTTCGGCAACTTATACTCCTGTATACATATGGCTGCACTTATGTAAGTAGAAATCTATAATATATCAAACATGAGGCAAAAAAGAGATGCTGATGCAGAAAAAGACTACTTTCTAATTGCTGTATTACTATGATTCTCTGTATCATGTTCAGCACTTACACCAAAACCAGGGTATAATGTCATGCCCCCATCAACAAAAAATGATGCTCCGGTAATATAGTTTGCCTTATTTGAGGCCAAGAATTCAACTACGTTTGCTACGTCATTTGCAGAGCCAATTTTCCCCATTGGTATTAG
>JBQCDO010000324.1:0-2641 GCA_051961195.1 Nitrososphaeraceae archaeon
TGATTCTAAAGTGATTAGAAAGATCTAGCAAGTGATGAGTTACTATCATATAGATGACAATAAGTATAGCTTGAGTGCTAGAACTTGAAGTATTCCATTCATTACGATGGCAGGTGCAAACCAATGGGCTAGATTTAAAAGTATTCTTGAATATATAATTTGGCAATGAAAGTGAGATTATTCATCACACTTAGATGCATGGGGGAATATCAAATCCAATAATAAATGGCGATATTCGCAAGACGATAATTTCATTTCCTGATACTAATATTATTTCTGTTTTAGACTGGCTCTTTCAATTACCAGAACAGGCGTTGAAGCATGTAAGTGTCGGTACCATTTGCAGGGACTTGGCTTAAGTTATGCTAAAGTCTTGAAGCTGTTAAGTAAAGGCGATATCTCATCATAAATAGAGGTTACTCTTAATCCCCAAGGAAATGGAGGAGCATTAAACATTAACTTGCCTAAACATGTCATAGATTCAAAAATGCTGCGGGACAGGATGCACCATTCATAGTCAAGATAGATGGCAATAGAATAAGCGGAGAACCAAGCGGTATATGTTTAATGCTCATAGCAATATCTGTCGATGTTATCAATAGTTACTGCCTCTTTTCCATCATTTACAGCACACTTCATCAGATTTTCAGTTAGGACTGGTTTACTTTAACCTTTATTGATAGGTCATACCGAAGTCACTGTTAGTTGGTAATTGTGGTAAAACAAATGCCTTCAGTCAGATTGTATATTGGGCACAAAGTATGCATATTGAGTCAACAAAGCATCTTAAAACTCGTCAAATCACCTTAAATCTAGTTCTGATGGATCCAGACACTTAGACGCTCCGATAGAAACATAAAAAATACCACGCTTTGAATTGCATTTCCAAGTGTACTAGATAGTGAGAGCAGATAAAACATGGTTTCCTATACTCCAATGTCATAGAAATGCAATCCCCCGTTTCCTCCACGATTAGACAGGTGACCTCTGAATCGTTGATATGGAGCTTGACGATGTCAAACATAATAAGTTCTCTGACTTATTTAGATAATACATGGATCAGGTACCAGACTTCCAAAGGGTATTAGTCCTGCAGGGTGGTGGTTCACTCGGAGCCTATGAGGCAGGAGTATACCAGGCATTATCTGAATTTGTCACCGAAAGAGATAAGGAAAGTGGATTTAAAGGTAAGCCACTTCTTGATATTATAGCTGGAACTTCCATCGGTGCAATAAATTCTGCAGTGTTAGTAAGCTATGTGATAGAAAATAATACATGGGATGGTTCTGCTGAGAGACTAAAAGAATTCTGGGAATATTTATCAAAGGAATCATCATTGGATCGTATTCCAGGTTTTACAGATTGGTGGGATTTCTTACACTCCACAATTAACCGTAATATAGCCACAGGAGAGGCTGCAAGACGATATTATACGACAAAAGAGTTTTCAGTTATAGGAGTACCTACCGTTTTCTCTCCTTTGATCCCGCAGCTGGATACTAAATTTTTTGATCCTTTAAACCTATGATATAGATTTGATAATGGTCCTTTAAAGAGAAGTTTAGAAAGATTCGCAAAATTTCCAATAGCAACAACTTTCGACGAAAAAGCTTCCTTGACGCAACCTAGACTGATCCTCGTCAGCGTTGATGTAGCAGAAGGATTTCCTGTAGTGTTCGATAGTTACGAAAAAGAGGATGGTTCGAGAAAGTCTGAGTATGGAAAATATATCGTACAGAATAGAAAAGATGTGGGATTCACTCATATTATAAGGTACAATGATGGGATTACTGCTGATCAAGTTATTGCAAGTGCGTCTGTACCACTTAACTTCGGCTATAGCAGGTTAGAAGTTGAAAGCTATAACACCGCTACATCTAATTATGAAAAAAATATTCGGTACTTTTGGGATGGAGGAATAATGAGCAATACTCCGCTTACGCAAGTTGTTCTGCTACATCGGCAATATTGGCTGAAGAGAAAGGGTTTCAAACAGACCGTTCCAAGATTGAATATCGGTATAGTCAATGTTCACCCAGTTAAACAACATATAATTCCTTGGGATCGAGATGGCATTGTAAATAGAAATGCTGACATCACTTTCTCAGACAGAACAGAACGTGAGGAACAGGCCTTACTAGTAATATCGGATTATGTAGATCTAGCAAGAGACTTAATCAAGATTGCAAAGATCATGGTATAAAAGATGACGTCATAAATAATCTGTTGGACCGAAAGACTATGAATCATGGTCTGGCATTCAGAACCAGAAAATATTCAGATATGCTAATAGACAGTATGAAATAGGCAAAATAATACGGATTAACCGCAGAATGATGAACACACCATTTCAAATAAGATATTTGACTTTTCGTACAAGACAATTAAGCAACTGAGAGAAAGTGGGTATAGCAATACTCTTGACTATAGCGATTTGGAGTATCAGGGGGAACTGTTCTAACCAATATCTATTAACAGTCACGAAATGGGCACAATTTCACATTATGCTAGACTATGCTTTGTTGCATGATTTATTATGTTGTAGGTACTGCTTATTTGACCAATCTGCATTTAGCTTACCAATAGTAGTTATTTTATAATATGATTGACTGGCCTTCCTATAATCAATCACTAGTAAGAC
>JBQCDO010000325.1:0-12323 GCA_051961195.1 Nitrososphaeraceae archaeon
CGCTATGCTTATTCTCAATTGGAGTTATCCAGTTTACTATAACTAGTGCAAGTCACAACTATGATGAGGATCGTGAGGGCAGTAGTAGCCACATTAATAGACATAGTAACACAAGAAGAAGGCTTATCGTTCAAGGGTCAGTTTACAGATTTATAGCCGGATTTGTAATACTTCTTGTTCCCATACTGGCAATTCCAATCTTACCATTAGCATTAATCTTAATTATATCGGTAATTTGCGCAATACAAATTATAATTGATCTGAGATATCATCCTCATCACAGAATTTTTTGAAATACGTATCAATTATCATATCTTAGGTGATATGTTTGTGCATGTGCTTCATAATATGTCCTTTAAAGGTATTCCTGAACAAGCTCCGAGGTTTGAGTATAGATGAAAAACTACTCCGGGGTTCTTCCAATTATGAGAATAAAAAAATAAAGGAAAGGAAGATGAGGCATGAAGTTAACGTCGGCGTTATCCGGATCATATTCAAAATAATATCTGGCATTATGCACCTCTCTTCCAGCCGGCTAGATAATCATCCTTTGATTGTCCTATCATAAGTGACGTTGTTGTTGGACTGTTCTGTATATCACGTTACATAATTTTCATTACTTTTGTTATTTCAATCATAATGTACCTATACTGTTATTTGTCTTCTCTCAAATTCATGTAATATTCTTGTAATGGTTACAAGTTGGTCTGATAATTGTGCTATTGCATCATCTTTTAGTTTGTCACGCTCTCTTAGCGACAGATTTAATTCTTCAATTTCTCTTCTTTGATTAGAACGTCCGTTCATTGTCTTTTCACCTTATGTATTTAGAAACGTCGGCAGATTTCTTATATAATAGAGTCTGTGTGATAAACATACAGTATGATGCAAAACAGACATTCATTTTCTAGCCGCTAGCAAACTTCATTGGAAAAACATACTTAACCATTTGCTGGATGGAGAATTGAGATCCATAATCACTGACAGCATTATTTGTCTAACCTCTCATAATATAGGAATTTCTTTAAAATAATAAACTCCTTAATTTATTATTAGATATTATTAATAGACATGAGATGAAAATAAGTAAGGCAACATCTCAGAGTATAGTGATAGACTAACCTTGTTCTGTGATCAAAAGGTCCAGTCATTTCATACATCTTCAACTTAAAAATATAGATAGCAATTATATTTTTCTAAAGTGTTGTTTAAGAATATGGATAGTTCGGATGAGAATGAGATCCTAAAAATAGGCAAAGAAATCATTTTGTAACAAGTGAATAATCTAGTTACTAATCCCTCAGTAATTAAACAAAATGGATGCGCAGCATGTCATATATTGTTTGAGTTAGCTAATAAGATGCACATAAGCGAATTGGATGCTACTGATCTACTGTCTCAGATCCTTCTTCATGATCCATACCTAAATGATGCATTTGTAGAAATGGTAGAAGATATCCACATGAAGCGAAGGATGATGGCCATACCATTTGTACTGAAGAGCAGGAATGCTAAAGACAAATATATAGACTCAAATTTTAAGAATTTTCTAGAAGAGAAATCTTCCGAACTAGTAAATTATGGATACGATCGGGTTTTAAGAAAATTACTGATTTCTGCTATTGCGTTGGAAATTGCACAAAATATTGGTATCGATTGTCATGCCGCCATGGAAGAGCTTTACCACTATATGAGAAAGAATGACGATCAAACCAATTCTGCGTTAATAGAATTTGGTGCACGTTTAAGACGTAAAGTTGTTGGGCAGGGATATCACCTTTGATAATCCAAATACGTCAAATTTATACTAGCAGGATACATCTATGTATGATTTCTTAAACATGCTGCTGAGGATATTAGATATAGTACATTTGCTTAGTCTGTTGCATAGAAATTTGGGTCAGCAATTGCATCGTTACTATTTACAGAGAGCCAACAGATTATGGTAGCGATAGCATGAAGTGTTTGTGCAATTTTTGGCGCCGCTGTTGTAGCAGTGACTAGAACGAAGAATAAGGAGAAGATTAGTCTAGTAAAGCAACTGTAGCATTTGTGAGTGGATGTACATACGTGAAACAGGAATGTATTTTAACTAAGGAGTAATGACACTAGATGCACTATACATAGAATGTGTATAAGAGAAAATATCTACAAGATGGTGATATTTAGCAAGAGAACCATAGTGACATAATTCTCATGTGTATTATTGCCTTCTCTTTATAGGCATATATAACATATACCTTTAATTGCATCAATGGGCCAAGTACTTTTTTGTTTTTATCGTTGCGTATGTGGTTGTGACTGCAGATAAATATGGAGATTCTAATCTGGATTGATTTGTTTACATAGTCAAGTATTTGATTGAGTTCATAAATAGATCTACTTTGCACCAAAGATATTCCTAAAAAATATTCTGAATAATCAGAATAACTGCCTCTGTTAAAGTATGAATATCTCTAGTGACACATATATGTCAGATGATGTTCTTTTAGAGTGATGCAGATATCAGAAATAGAAAAGCCACTTTTCAAGTTTCGAACATCAATCGTCTTATCATTATCAATAATAGCCGACGTCTTAGATTTTGTTGGAGGACCAATTCTTGGTATTCCTCCGATAGGAGATATTCCTAATGCCATCATAACCGGTATATTATACATATTAACTGGAAGTAAGAAGTCAGCTGCCATAAACTCGATCAAATTTATACCATTCATAGGCGATTTCATTCCGGTTTACACACTGTCTAGTCTTATGTGGGTTTATATGGAATCAAGAAAGAGAATGGTTATAAAAACAGAACATCTGCAAGTCTAATTATTTTCTAATAAGGCTAACCCGTAACCAATGGTCTTCTCTAACAATGCCTACTAATATAGTATATCGACAAGAGGGGAATATCTTTTGGTATAACTTTAAGTTTTGTCTCAAACAGTTTATAATTTACACAGTAAAATTTACTGTATACTCTGGGTGCAACATCAATGATTAATAGATTGATTGATGTACCTAGTGGTAATACATCTTCGGAAGATCCAGCAGTTGTTATTTGTTTATTGTATACCCAGAAAGCACATTATTTGATTTTTGCAGCAAAATTGGCATTCAACTTTTCTTACAATTAGTACATTAATAACAATCGATAACTGATATACACCAATAATGCCAAACATAGACATTAGAGATAAGTCCATTCTAATAGATTGGATCATATTAACCATCAGGCCATTTAGTATTCTCCTGCTAACTATCAATCTTGAAATGTTAAAGGGGATATAAATCCCTGATTGTTCCCTAGCTAATGTGTGTGTTCCTTTAGTTCTTGGCGAGAATTGAACGTTTTACCGCAATCCTGACAAGTAAACGATGCAGACACTTCTGAGGTTGATTCATCTGATTTTTCGCCTTGATCTTTATAATTACTCATTATTATTCTTACTTTGATCATTAAGATATATAATGACATTCTATTTAGTCAAATGGGCTCTATAAAGTTAAGGAAAATCTCTAGCCATATGTAAGATATAGTTTATGATATACCAAATAGAAAGCGAACAGAACCTGAGGATATAGCATATTCTCTGTATCTTTATTTCCTTGGTTTTTCAAAGTGATACATTCAAAGCTGTATCCAGATTCGTGAAGAGGAGCCACACTTTAACAAGAGATTCGATTTAAAAGTATCATCCCAAAAGATTGTATTATAGGAAGACCAAAATCTTCGAATTTATAGTTGATGAAACTAGTATCAAAGTTGGTTCTGAATATGTCTGGTAATGGATAGCCATCGAAAACGACAACCGAGATATCCTTCAAATAAGCACATCTATAGAGAGAAATATGTTTGTTGCAAAACATTTTATATCAAATCTTGTGAAAAGGTATAGAGAATATACATCCTGTTTCAACAGATGGAAGTACATGGTATCCACAGGCTTGCAGGTTCTTGAAACTGCAACATCATCATCCACTCTTCAATAGAAAAGTATCATAGAAAGGACTATACAATGCATCAAAGATAGAATTGAAGTTTTTGATGACTTTTTTCCTTGTAGAAAAAACAAATGTAAATTGCAACACATACAAAAATGGTTGAGTCTATTTGTCTGTCATCATAATACGATACTGAAGAGAATGTTTCAAGAAAAACCAGAACTTTCAAAAGAGATAGAGGAGTACTGGTTGCGATTGTCGATATAAATTCTGGCATGTAGAGAATTGCTCGTAAAATATTCGAAGTATTGCAAAAGGAACTAGGGACATGCAAGAAAGGTGGCGATGAAATTAGTATCGATGTTATTCAAGAATCGTATCAGATATTGACACATTAATAGACTTGAGGAACAGTATTAGGGTAAGAAAAGCAAAATCAAATCCTATTCAGATGGATAAATGATGACCCAGATGAAATGAAATCTGTACTAAACAACTATCAGCGTAAGTTGAAGTTAGCAATTGTAGTAATGACTCTGCACATGTGGACTAGGTGAGATAAATATGTTGACCATCTAAGTGTTAATATCTACTAAGATCTGATCGTGAATCTGAAACAAATATCGTAGAATATTCTATAAACTCATTTGACTAGGCCATCTGACGTTTCTGTTAGGACTACATACACTTATGCATTGCATCCTTCCGGACCCGCATCAAAGTCGTCCCTTTATATCCACCCGCTTTGATAAGGTATATAGTAAATACAACACAAAACATAAAATAATGCCAAATTAAAATATTCACCGTATCAAAGCTTTATTTCGATATACAGCTGTATGTCAATACTAAATACAAACTTCTTTCTTTTCAAATGTTCATATTGGATGATAAGAATATTCACATGCGATTGTTCAAGCTTATCCATAAATAACAAATTTTATATCTTTTACCTGCGACATCGACATGCATGAGCATTGGTAGACCGTTGCCATATCCATCACTGAAGTTATCACTTAACCTTTTTTTGAAAGTTAGGTCTAAAAAGGAGCATTATTCTGAGAATTCAATGAGTTTTAAAATCATAATCTGATGATGATTTTAAAAGGCCAAGAGGGTTTGGCAAGACTTTAAAGTGTATTAAAATCCAAGCTATGAAGCTGTTGCTTTTCTTTCTCATTGTGGCGGTATATCCCAATGTGATCTAGGGCGTAGAAGACCATTTTCATCTCTTACTTCGGATGTTAAATGTACTTTTCCATCAGATTTCTCTTGTTGTATTTTGATGTATCCAAAATTGAGGATTTTATTTTCTTGATATTTGGCTGTAGCATTAATTGTTGGATCAGGTGGACTTGCTTTAACTGGAATTGCGCTTATAGGTCCACTAATTAGCTCGTGGAAAATCAGTTTGTGTCCATCATGATTAGGATCGTCTTCAACCAGTATATTTGTTGGGAAGTGTACATCTGTTGCGACAATAACTACATTTCTTATATTATGGTCATCTAGGAATTTTAGAAATTCTGAACGTTCTCTTGTAAAAGTCTTTTTAAAAGTAGTACCATTAGTAGCCCAATTATCGCAACCTAATTCTTTATTAAAGCAACTTGGTACTGTAGTTGGTACATCAGCAGAGATAACTTTCCATGTGGCAGTAGAGTTAAGAAGACTTTGTTCTAGCCAGCGAAGCTGATCTTTACCTAATAATGTTTTATTATTTTGTGGAGTATCAGGTAGATCATTCCGGCTACGATAAGAATGCATATCTAATATAAACAAATCAAGGTCTTTGCCCCAATGAAAAGATCTGTAAACACGATTTGGTTCGTCTTTGTTTCTATCTATTGGTGAGAAGTTAAAAAATGCATTGATGCCCGCTTTTACTAAGTTAGAAAAGCCTGCTCTTCCTTTGGTTGCATTAATCCAGTACGACCATTTACCTCCATAATCATTTACAATTTCATGGTCATCTGCCTGAGAATACATGGATGTATTGCTCAGAAGACTTTGTAGATGAGGATCTGCTCTATTATACTCCCAATGTTTGTTGTAAACATCTTGTAGCTGAGTTTGGTTACTCCAATTAACTTCATTATCAGTAACACTTGGGAAATTTCCTTCTATATTTGTCCATCCAGTAACATTCGATGGACCGTTTGCAGAACACGTATAATCTCCATAAATCTGATCTCCATTGAATATAAAAAAGTCAGGAGATAATGATTGCATTATAGAAAATATCGGATAATCTTGTATTCCTCCTGTACCATCCCGTCTACAATAATTCTGTCCACCAATGTCTCCTCCAACAACGAAGCTGATTGGTTTGCTAGTCAAATGATCAGGAGCTGTCCTAAAACTTCCTATCACAGAATCCGGTCTTGTCGACAATGATTTAGTGGTATTGTTATTGCTGTCCGAAGCAGAAGAGAACCATACACGATAATAATAAATGGTATCTGGGGAAAGTAAATCAAGTTTTATATGGCCAGCAAAGTCTGTTAATTTATCTACCAATAAAGTCTTTGACTTTGCATGCGAAAATGATTGGTCGGTATCATACTGGACATGCATCAAAGCTCGATCTTTTGCGCGTGACCACACGACAGCGCTATTATCTGTAACATCACCGCTAGCGATACCATCTGTAATATATAGGTTATTGTTATTATCATTATTCTGTGCAGCTACGATATTAGTTAATGATCCGATATTGTTTATAGATAAGATTAATATCATAATTATTGCCGCCGTTACTATCAAGATCGTTTTCGGCTGACGTTCAGACATTCCAAAACTAGACAATTATAGTATATTTAACTGTTCTTGGAGCCTTAAGTAACAATTTAAAGTGTATCAAAAGCCAATGAGTTTGGAATTCTGGGCATCTTTTAGTTTTATATTTTTCACAATATACACGCTTAATGAAAAGGACGCGCTTGCTTAAAAATCCAGATAATGATCGATACTAAAATTATAGTCAATACCAGGAAAATACTCCTTTTGACATCATTGCCTATGCAATGGTATAACCAGGCTACGAATATTAAAAATTATAGGATGGGACAGAGAAATTGCTTTTACATCATCTCTGTTTCTATATCTCTTGTTCTTTGCTCTCTTAATTCTTCATACCACTTTTTTCTTCCCTTCTTGATATTGCTATACACTGTTCTATCAAAGCCAAAAAATCCTAGAACTGTTTCTTCGGCATCAAGTATCATTTGTTTGTATTTTTCTTTGTCATATGACGGAAGCGATACTAAGTTCTCGATAGGAATTACTCTACAAAGAGGATTGTTATGCTTTGAGTCTGTATAAATATACTGGACAGTCTCCACCTTGAGAGGATATCTTTTGGATTGGATAGCTGCTGATATTTGAGGAGACAGGCTCATGTACTTTTGTATATCCTGTCTCAGTAATTTTGATATTACAAGATCTTTATCATTGGTTTGCTTAGATATACATTTTTTCACTAGTGCACGCTGATCTACCAAAATTCTTATTTTAATGCAAAGATAAATTCTAGTAGATCAAGACAATGTTGACACCCTTCCTTATCGGCGTGTTTCTGGACACAATCTAGAAGTTTAAGCAAGTCTTTCATCACCTCATTTCTGGGAATTAACTTTAATGGTGGCGGTATGATTTTCTCATTTTCTATATTAGTCATTATATATTCACGCTTGAAAGAGCCGATCAGTAGTTAACTGCACATACGCCTTTGCTTAGCCTCTGCGTTTTAGCTAGAGGCCAGCAAGGTTTTGCGCCTATTCATGTTAACGAAAATCTAAACTCTTAACGAATTCGCCAGATTGATAAAGTCATATAAAATGTTCCAATATTCCACTAAATTGTTTTATAATAATAAAAAAATCCTCAGCTGAATTAGTTCTAACAGTGAAAAGTAACGCATTCCTTAGGCGCGTGCCTGATGATAGGATGCGCATTTTATCGCCTTGGTTAGATCACCGTCTATACATCTGACCTCTCAATCCAAAAAAAAACTTTTAATGTCATATTTTCACACCTTAGGATGGAAAGCGCAATTTCCGATATGATTATAGGATTTCCAACAATACCGTGTTGCCTGACTCAGATAATATCTTGGTTATTAAAAATAACTGTCATGCAATTAAAGATTAGTCGATATAAAATGAGATTTGGCTTATATACCTCACTTAGATATAGTTGGACTCTATAGATGAATCGGGCTTACTATGTCATATTAGTTCTGTCCATATTGACAATTATCGCCGCATCAGTGTATCTAATTAATAGAAAATCTTCACCACAGCCCTTTTCAAATCAGATAGGCTTTACTCAAATCTATACTCCAAAGCCAGGTGGTAGGGTGTTTACTTCAATGCAGATTTCTGGAGAAAATTGTGCATTAGATGGGATTAGATTCAACCTTGCTAACAAACATACTCTTGTAGATAGAGAATCAACTTGGATCTTTACTCTAAACAATAATCCCACACCTTGTACTGATAAACCGTGGTGGGCTCCTAAGATCGGCTCACATGGTGATGATGATCAAGCTGCAGGACTGTATGAAGCATCTGTTCCATACACTGGTGGATTTCACTTGATGCGTACAGAAGGACCATTTGATCAATACCATCAGTGTAATGGTTATCAATATGTAGATGTTCCACCAATGCCACAAGGAAAACCGATTGGTATCAAGACTGCTCAGTGGAGAATTCCAGATGGAGTTCATGTAGAATTTTGGTATGACTTTACTGGTGGTGGAAGAGGACCTTGGCTAAAATATGCAAGCTTAGACGACATACTACTAGGATACTGTGATGGGGGTTCTATAACTGGACCAATAGGCGTGAATGATAGACTTATAGGTCCTGCGCCAGCTCAAGATACTATGAGACTTAATGGAGCCGATGCCTCTTATATTGGAGGCTCGATTGCGGAGTTGATGCCAGGTCAAACTCCTAAAGGAGGCGTAGGTTCTAGTTCTCGGTAAAAATTTACCTTAGGTGCGGCACATACTTGTGGATCACTATCATGTAAAACATACCATAACTACTACTTAACACAATATTACATGCATAATTATTTTCTTTCCAAATTGAGGCTACTAAAAAAATGCAACGTCTATAATAATTTGGCATGTCTCATCATATACATAATTGTCTACCTTGAGTCTATGTCTAGTATGCAGCATTTTTGATAATATTTATAACCTGCCATCCCACATATCGTACTATAGCTTTATGTCCAAGATTAACAATTCTGACAGATTTGAAAGTCAGATAATGTCAGATGAGTTAACTCGTTGCCTATTAACGGAATTAGTATGTTGGCTCGCATCGATAAACTGATACTATCTATAGATAGCATAAGAAGGCAACAGAGATCAAGTTCATCACTAATCGTGACACTATTACCTATAAAAAGAATCAGCTAATCGTGAGTCAGTTTGGGAATTTTTATATAAAGTATCAGTCTGATTGAAAAAAATACAGGCTCAGATGTTAGAAAGGTTGGATTAGCCATATTAACTGAATATACCATATTTGAGAAATCTAATTAGAGAATAAAGATGAATCCTGCCTCAAAATACACGGAGAAGAGGACTTTTTTGAGTTGTTTCCATGATACCATATAACTCTTCCGAATCACTGGTTTCAATCAGCAATTTTCCAAATCGATCCAAGTCTACTAGTCCTTTGGATCCACTATTATTGTTGTTGCGATGTAATCAAATATAATCTAGCAATGTCCTTTGCAGAGCTAATTTCTTTTTCCTTTCTACTCTATGTAAATTTGAGATTTTAATGCCTACTTTTCTATAGTTAATAGTAGTAGTATTATTATTAAAAAAGCTAAATCTATCCACCAAACCCTGTAAAACAGATGCGATGCTTTCCCTGTCATCACGATAATTTGAAAACGATGTCTCTCTTGTCTCAATCGAAAAGTCAGATCGAACTAGTTTGACTCCCACAGTTCTAAATTCATAGCCATGTTTTCTTACTCTTTCATAAACTTCATCGACAAGTTGATTTAGATGTTGTAGAATCTTTACTCTATCACTCGTAGCGCGATCTAGTGTTTGTTCTGTACTTATAGATATATTATCTTGCCGTGGCACAACAGGATCATCACTATCTCTGCCATTAGCTACTTGCCACATCCAAAGGCCATTCTTTTTGCCAAACTTGTCCTTTAATTTTTGAACATCATATTTTGCAAGCTGGCCTATAGTTTGAATTCCCATTTCATTCTTTAGGACCTGCTGTGTCTTGACACCTATTCCAGCTATCCTATATACTTCCAAATTCTCCAAGAATTTGTGCACTTGAGCAGGATAGATAACAGTAAGCCCGTCTGGTTTTTTGAAGTCGGAGGCAACCTTGGCAGCTGACTTGGTAGGAGCTACGCCAATTGATGACAAAAGCCCTCCGCATTGTTGCTTGATTGCATCTTTGATTGTGGCGGCATATTCCTCCACATTATTTGCGCCATCGGCAATTTTCTTTGTACAATCCAGATATGCTTCGTCTATGCTGGCCTGCTCTAATACATCTGCATACCCTTCTATCATATTCATGACCTTCTCTGATATCTGTTGATAATAGGATTTGTCTACAGGATTCAAAATCAGTTGGGGGCATAATTGCTTGGCAGCAAAAAGGGAGATAGCTGACTTGACACCATATTTCCTAGCTTCATAAGAACATGAGGCCACTGCACCTCGGGTTATCTTACCTTTGGTTTCGTCGGTCATAATCACAGCATGCGGTTTCCCCTTTAATGTCGGATCTCTTAGCTCCTCACAAGACGGATAGAAAGAATTAAGGTCCACATGCATTATTACCTTGCCAATCCACTGACTATGGCCGTATGTTTTCTCAGGTAAACCTAATAATTTTAATGTCTGGTTTGCTTTAGCAGGATTACTAACAACTACTACTACAAAGCCGATGCCCTCTTCTCCCTCACTGTATCTTCCTCCTCCTCCTCCGCTGCTGCGAGTGTTCCACTCTCTTGCCTTTCCCTTTGCTGTCTCTATCCATGCCTCTTCATTGCCATTAATCCTAAGGTACAGGAAATCGGCTGTCACAGCTGCATATGAATATCGGTTACTAAAATCAGACCAAACCACAGCCGCTTTGTGCTCATTTAATAGATTATATGTTAAATCTTGAAACCACGATGTGTGATTGAATTCCAATGCAGCTGAATAGCCATGGTAAGTACATGTACCTAAGATATTATTGAGCCATTCTCTTCCACCATTGCCTAGGGTTAGTTTACTCGGCGGTGGCGACTCTATAATCACAGCAAGAATCTTCTCCTCTATTGGTGCAAGCTCCTCTAAGAAGTCGCCAACTTTGTACATATCCTCTATGATATACCTGGGCAGTTTCACGGTGAAGCGAAAATTGTGAGGGGTATTTGTTGCCCACCTCTTGAAAAGCAGCCTGTCATAAAGTTTGTTGTTATTATCATTCGAATTTCCGCCTCCTCTACTACCAAAATCTAGCTCCACGAGATCAAATACCTTGGAGTAATACGCGAGGTAGTCCTTAGGATCTAAGGTGGGCGGATAGAATCCTTCTGACCAGCTCTCATCTCTCCATCCTCTACAGCCAACATAATATTTCAAATTCTTTTCCCAACTACCTCTGCTATTGTCTACTACCTTTCACAGCCAACATGTTTCCGATAATCATAATAATAAAAAATTATATAAGCTAAAAAATCTTGGCTTATTATAAATTAAAAATTTCAAAACGCTTGACATAGTGCTTACGATAGACAGGGTCTATTATGGATCCGTAACAGCCTGATGAGTTTCTGTTGCTACAACTAACCATCTCAAGTCATCGAGAAAAACGACCATGACGTCTGTAATATACTTAATTGTCTCGCTAGTGATTTGTACACGAGATTACCAGGAAAATCAGCCGTCATGGACGTCATGGTATTCATAGTGCTATATTGGATTTATTATGATATATGCACGCGCATCATAGGTACTTTTTATTATGGTATTGAATATGTACATGGTTACTATGGATACTCTGACGGATAAAATATCGAATAATAGCGCTATTTCGAGGATAATTATGCCGAATGTATTAAAAATTCGACGTCATCCGATGTTTTAAGCGTATTAGGTATTAGTAGAATTGAACATTCTGGCTCGTGTAGGCTTGTCGCTTCTATTATCTAAAGAGATATGTCTGGATGTTATTTGAAGGCATCTGCTTCGATATCATCATTTAATCTGTTGTTCTTTGGAATGAGTTCCCTCAAGCGGTTATTTATTAACTTGAAAATGTTAACAAAAATTTTAACATTATCTAGCTTCATATTTATCGTATAACAGCTTTATGTCCTTCCTTATGATA
>JBQCDO010000326.1:0-2306 GCA_051961195.1 Nitrososphaeraceae archaeon
CAATTGTCTCTGAAATCATTACTGTTTTAATCGAAAAAGGGTTGATTTCGAGCGCTCGAAAACGAAAATTGTACTTTCACTCATGCGAGACCTTCTCAACAACACTTGATGCCCTGAAAATTCTCGAATATTATACTCGACGAAAGAAGAAAAAAGAAGATGGATTGATAGAACACATTTTAGCCTTAGCTACCTATTGGTTACGGTAGGGCATCCAATGGTGCCTGCTTTCTGGTCTATACGGTAAATTACTAGTTCTAACAAAATCCGAGGCTCTAAAGCACTTACGAACCAGATCCCAGACTATATCTCAGTTTTCAAGGGTTAAAATGTATTTTAGATTTTTGTTAAATCAAACTAATATTGTTAGCCTATGCTAAACTTTATATGGTGTACTGCAAATATTAAATTTGCCAGGTGAGTGATAATATTAAGGGGTCGGGGAGAAAAGAGGACCCGCGTCCTTCTATAGACCATCAACTTTCTAAAGGGGTAAGCTTAGCCCATTTCTTAAAATTTATGGGTATTGGTGTCGTCGTGGGTGTGGCATATATCGATCCCGGAAATTGGGGGACAGATATAGCCGCAGGCTCAAAGTTTGGGTATTCCTTACTGTGGGTAGTCGTGATGAGTAACTTAATGGGAATGTTGCTCCAATATCTATCCTCTAAACTGGGCATAGTGACAGGTCGGAGCCTGGCTGAAAATTGTAGGCACAATCTTACGAAGTGGAAATCGCTGTCTCTTTGGGGAACCGCAGAAATTGCTGCTATTGCGACTGATCTAGCGGAAGTTATTGGCGCGGCCATTGCGATTAATTTGCTATTTGGTATACCTCTGATATACGGAGCAATAATTACAGGAGTTGATACCTTACTAATCCTCGCGCTGGAAAGAAAAGGATTTAGAAAATTGGAAGCCGCAATAATTGGAATGGTCGCCATAATAGGTTTTGCGTATGTTTTTGAAATACTATTGGCCCAACCTGACTGGAATAAAATAGCATATCATGCGATAATTCCAGAATTTAGTTCTCTTGGGGGTAGTGGTCTACTTATTGCAGTAGGGATCTTGGGCGCTACGGTGATGCCTCATGCTATCTACCTCCATTCATCAATTATTAAATCAAGACACAAGATGATGCCTTATATAAAATCCAATAAACAATTGGTAAAGTTCTCGATGATAGATACCATAGTTGCACTGAGCCTTGCTGGCCTGGTCAATGGAGCAATACTGGTAGTGTCTGCCGCGACATTCCATACTCACAATGTGGTAATTGATTCAATCGATGTTGCATACAAGACTCTCACTCCCTTACTTGGTAATCTATCAAGCTACGCTTTTGCAATTGCGCTGTTAGCCTCTGGCTTGGCTTCATCGGTTGTTGCGACACTCTCTGGTCAAGTAATATTTGAAGGATTTACTAATTTGAAAATAAAACTATGGAAGCGTCGAATTGTCACCAGACTGATTACATTAGTTCCCGCTATAATAGCAATTTCTCTTGGTGTCTCGCCACTCTCAATTCTTGTAATAAGTCAGGTGGTTTTGAGTATACAGCTCCCTTTCACAGTTGTTCCATTGGTCTACTTTACCGGGAAGAAAAAAATAATGGGTTCCGAGGGAGTTAACAGGTTAACCACCAAAATCCTAGCTTTAGTTTGCACAACTGTGATAATATCTATGAACATATTACTAATCATTTACCAGTTTTTCATGTAGACAAGCAATCAAATAAGCATTGAAAAAGCCTAGAAAAAGCAGCGGGAGACTTAAATCAATTGATAAATATTTTTTAACCACATAAAGAAGTCAACTAGAGTCCGAATCGGTTTCTAGTTATGCTCTTGTTGAATCACCAATTTGCCTTTCATTTCAGGATGAATCGTGCAATAATATTGAAAGGTACCCGCTTTATCAGCAATGAATGTTACACTCTTGCTCTGGAAATATCCTAGATCTCCTGTGTGCACTTTGAAGGCGTCTATATTCAGATTATGTTGAGAATCTCGGTCCTCGTTGATCAAATGTATAGAGTTCAGTTCACCTTTTTTCATAGTGATGGTCGGGCTATTATATCCTACTCCAATATTTTGTCCCCTGCCTCCGCTAGACTGGCTGGTAAAGGTGTATCCGCTCTGTGGAGAGTGGGTTGCTTTAATAAATGTATTAGTGGGAGCTGCAAAAACTGGTGATGTGCCGTTAACTGGAACTAAAGTGCGAACGCCAAAATATGCACCCAAGGCGACTATAACGGCAATACCGCCGATTATCATGTAACCATTTTTGGATAGGCCTCTATG
>JBQCDO010000327.1:0-2326 GCA_051961195.1 Nitrososphaeraceae archaeon
GCGCTTTATGTTAGTCTGTATATGCAAGGTGATAAAGTCGCTCTTGTAACGGGTAGTTCAAGCGGTATAGGATTTGAAACCTCACTCATGCTAGCAAGGGCAGGATTTAATACGTACGCTTCGATGCGTAACTTGGAGAAATCAAAAAATTTAACAGAAATTGCCAAAAAAGAAAAATTACCATTACAAGTTGTTCAGCTTGATGTCAATAATGACGGATCTGTCAAAGATGCAATAGTCAAGATATTAAAAGCAGATCAGAGAATCGATGTACTAATCAACAATGCAGGATATGGACTTTTTGGATCGGTGGAGGATACATCAATAGAGGAAATAAAAGCACAATTTGAAACGAACTTTTTTGGTGTAGTACGTGTAACACAACAAGTTCTACCTCTCATGAGGAGGCAGAATTCAGGCACAATAGTAAATGTGAGTTCAGTTGGAGGGCTGATAGGTCTTCCAGCTTTATCTGCATATCACAGTACGAAGTTTGCATTGGAAGGGTTAAGCGAATCTATCGCATTTGAACTTGAGCCATTCGGAATTAGAGTAGTTATAATTGAACCAGGTGTCATCAGAACTAACATATTGAATTCCAGCAGTTCTGCAAAAAAAGCTTTAGACCCAAAATCCCCATATTTTTCGCTAAGTCAAAAGCTAAATGACAACTTTAAGTCAATGATGGAAAGCGAATTATCATCTCCTCCGGAAGAGGTGGCTAAAGTTATACTACAAGCTGTAACTTCAGAAAATCCGCAACTAAGATATTCCGTAGGAGATGATGCCGCTAAGTTAACACATGCAAGGAAAAACATGCCTGATAAAGAGTTTCGAAAAATGATTATGAAAAACTTTTCGAAGTAGGTCGCGCGGCATACAAAGTTAACAGTAATAGTTGGGTATCTTAGATCTCCCAAGAGATAGATCACCAGATGGTTCAAGGGATTGAGATCTTGACAACCGTGATAGAGTGTTTTCTTCCCAATTTTGCACAGCACACTACTTGTTTCTTTTTTGAAGTAGTTTAGGGCGATTCTCACTGTTCTATATATATACATTCCCATCTAGTAAACTGCATACTTCAGCTAAATCTCTTAAATTACGGAGCAGAGTTTAACCACGAATTTTAATATTTGTTCCATCCAATATATCTTGATCTGTAGGGCTAGATTGGCTAATTTCCTACTCACGTAAATAGCCAGATGTATCTTTCTTATCTCAATAAGTTATCTCTTCGCTTCTGCTAGGAGAACAAAACACTCCTTGCTTACGTATCCAACCCTCTCCCTCCTGAATAAGTGTTCCTGGTTTTTTAAATAACGGCCGGCAATGATGAATGTTGGTTGTAACCCCCAGAAGCTGTTTGCAAACCTGCTTCGTTCTTGTAAATCGCTTTGGGGCTACACCATCAACTCATCTTACGTAGGCCTGAAATTGTTTATCCTATATATCCACTGCAGCGATTACAGTCTACTTATTGTTTTCACAGGTCGACCTGATATAGTGAAGTTTAATATAGCTATCAATTGAGAATACATTTGAGCGCTAAGTTAGAAAGTATTGTGCATATTTTGACGACTCAGAAAATTTGTAACTGTAAAAAGGACCAGTGACAGAGATAGCTTTCGTTATAGAATCCAGAATAGGGCATTCCAGGCTTGTTAAATCAGTGTGTATATTAAACTGATAATTGAGTTTAAGTTGAATGGGCTTTATCGAAGTATGAACTTATCCATTTATATCCATATTTATGGTATTGGATGATGAATAAATTACTCAGAATCTATCTTAGATGATTTAGGTTAATCTATCAAAGTATAGAGTATAGTCAAGGGCTGAGTGTATAATTACAATCCCCTTCGTTTTAGAATATCCGTTCAATATTTTCACTGACATGAAACGATGAGGGTTGGCCTGTAGGCCTATTCTCCTTTAAGGTCATCACTTCTGGAAAAAATCGTACTAGACAATTGTATCAGAAGGACTGATAATTCCAGCCAACCCTCACCAGTATCTAACTTGTAATCTATTTATTTATTTATTGCATATTTAGAATTCGGCAAGAGGTACAAAACTATAAGAATTAAGAAAGAAGGGATAAGGATATCGAAGCTAAATTATGGAAACAAATCAATCATAGACTTCTCAGTAAACATGTTGGATAGCATAATTATCAGATCATCTGCTGGCTTATCGATCATATAACAAGAAACAGACCCAAGATTAGGATAAGCGCAACGGGGATCCCTATGCCTGCAGTTAAACTACGGCGCTTAATCTAGAAGTTAAACAAGCCATTTGCCAGATTCTCGTTGTGATTTCT
>JBQCDO010000328.1:0-5284 GCA_051961195.1 Nitrososphaeraceae archaeon
AGCAGCAAATATTGTTTATATTGAATATCAAGAAAGGTAGGCTTTTCCACCCCTCGTTGAATTTGAGTTCAATATACCTTCTAAACAGTGCGATTGCTATTTATTATTTTATTAGAAAATATTTCATTATTTTTTTCTGCGCCTTTTTCCACCGCTATAGCATCAGATGATGACTGTGGTGATTGTGTTGCATTTGCAACTATCATAGTATTATTATATATTGCATTGTTAAGAGACTCTTTATCTATATCTATTCCACCTTCGCTATCAGAAACCGTATTATTGTAAATCTTATTGTGATGTGACTCTGAAATAGTTATAGCATTCTCCTCGTTGCTTATGATGTTATTTCTTGCAATGGAATCAGACATATTTCTGCTAAGCATTATACCCCTTTTGGCGTTACTATAGATCTTGTTATTTTCTATTGTTATGTGATGGCAATCCAGCGAACAAATTAAACCTATTCCACCATTATCATCAACGATATTGTTGCGAAAGATCATATGATGAGTTCCAGTATGCGGGTCAAAACCATAATGACCATTATGATGTATATGATTATTCACAACTACCATACCACCTACTCCACTGGAATAAAAGCCAAAATAGAGGTGATGGATGTTGTTACCTTTTAGTACACTTCCATTTCCACCGTCGTATCTCAGACCCTGCTTCCCCCCACCTACCCCTGATTCATATCCTAAATACGCTATCTCCGAATTAGTAATGTCTGTTGTGCCTGTTGCTTCATCTTCCACTCTTATATATGGTCTAGGATCGCCCTTTACCACTTTATTATCAGAAAGATCTCTTGTTCCGTTAGTCGTTGCATAATTGTTTGTTCTAGGATTCCAAGAAGTTATTTTCACCGAGTCAATTTTTAAGCCACCTAGTACATCTATTGAATATGCGGTCTTTCCGTCTGCAATTATTTTAAGCCACTTTACATCTTTTGAATCTATCTTAAGTACAGCTCCTTTATCAACTAAAATGCCTGCATTTAGCAACCAGACTCCATTATTGGCCTGCCTGTCTAAAATGTTATCATCATTAAGCTGATTATCTATATCAGTTAGAGTCGCAGATTTGCATTTTATTGTAATTATTTTATTAGAAGGATCATAACTTAAGCAATTCTGATTCGAAGCAGAGGTAGGCGCAGTAGGAGAAATAGTAGTATTTGTCGTCGTCGTCGTCGTCGGTGCTATCGCTGGTACTGTTTTCTCTGCAGTTCCCATTACACTCTCCGTTAAAGGCAGTAACAATAATAACGGAACAATCGTAAATAGCAAAAGTCTTACAAAAGAGGAAAACTTTATACTATTCATGCTATAATTATTATTATTGTTATTATTTATTATATATGTGATGAAATATAGTACAATATTTGTCATATAGTATAGTACTTTTAAAAGCTTATCTAAATCAACATGGGAAGAACTTTGCGGAACAATTTGGCTTGGGCGAGTTTATGAGGACGTACGAGATCGCCTGTGTGCCCGGCGAATGACGTGGACAACGGGATAAATCCTGACGAGCTGTAGCCATTGGACGATAAAATGAGGAGAGCAAGAAAAGATAATAGAATTATAGAGTCGACGCCGGCGTCATCGGATTTATAAGTCACATTCGGCATTATGTATCTAGCTTTTGGCCGGCTAAGCAATTATACTTATCATGTTAACATAGGCTGGGTTGTCGGTCTGATATCTCTCCTGCTGGTGTTCTTGTGCGGACTGACTAATCTTTAGCCGGTGATAGTTATCGGGACAGTAACAGGATTTATAATATCCAAGGCTCTTACTCTAATGCTACCAAAATGCTGAAATCAGAACACTGATTAGATAAATGACTGCTTGAATAGGCTGAATTGATACTGATCTAATCGGATGCAATACTATAATATCACATTGTAACTACTCATGTTATGGGGCGTAAGGATTGGTATTATGTCCACCTTCCAAAACTTCTGGTCAAAAGATTGGATCAATTCCTAGAAACACCTAGGGCCAAAAGTATGGGTATGTCTAGTAAACCTGAGCTCCTAAGATACATGATAAATCAATTCCTAGATGAGCAGGAAGCCATTTACAACAAGATGGATTATGTAAGTGACATTATCTTAGAAATGAAGGATCGTGACCATGTTGTCTATACATATAATAATGAATCACAATTTAAGGAGATTGTTAATGCCTATGTAAGGCGGGGCATTGATCGCAATCAGATTAATGTCTTGCTTATCTACACAAAAGAACAACAGAAATTCATAGAATCAATTGACATAGTCCAAAACGTAAATTTTTTATTCAACTCACAAGATATAATAGTAATTCCAGCCGATGAAGGTTTTTATGATGACGGCAGCTTTTCTGTTATGCCAAGTCTTAATAGTATACGCGATATCGGTGAACTGGCAAAGCAGAAATCAAAAAATGGACTAAATATCTTGGCCACTTCGCCAACTAAATTAATCGAACAGGGAAGATATGAGGAGGCCCTCCAACTTGAAAATATGTCTAATGAAGCAATCAAAGGGTCTGAAATGCCTATAACTATACTATGTCTTTACAAAACTGTTCCAGAAAATCTCGAAGATTGTTTTTCAGAGTATCATGACCTTGTAATCAAACGTTCTGCAGCTATTACGTCTACTGGCTTACAGTAAGGTACTGGTAAATCCCAATAGTTAAGTATACAGATAAAGAGTTTCATTTAACATGAACAAACAAGTTTCAAATCAAAAATTGCTTAGCAAACGTACACTTCACAGAACAGTAACGATTGATGGGCTATCTATTTTTTACAGGGAATCAGGGGAACCAACTAATCCGAAGCTACTCTTGCTTCATGGCTGGCCTTCTTCTTCTCATCAATACCGTAACCTTATTCCAGCCTTGGCAGACCATTTTCATGTCGTCTCACCAGACTACCCTGGATTTGGGAGTTCCGATATGCCTAGTACGAAAGAATTCAATTACACCTTTGATCGACTTTCTGAGATAATGGAAGATTTCTTGAAGACCATAGGCTTTACGCACTTTGGACTTTACATGCAAGACTATGGTGGGCCTGTAGGCTTCCGAATCATGACTCGGCATCCTGAATGGCTTGAGTGGCTAATAATACAGAACACAAATACATATGAAATTGGCTTTACCAGTGCATGGGATGGTTTGCGTAACGCGCTTTGGAAGAATCGTACTCCTGAAGCGGAAGCCACTCTATATGGGTTTCTACAACTCGAGACGATAAAGCAAGTCTACCTACACGGCCACAAGCAACCCGAAATCATCAGTCCGGATAATTGGAACATGGACTTTAGGTTCATGGAACGGCCTAATGCGAGACGTGTGCAGATGGATTTGTTCTATGACTATCGCATCAACGTAACACTATATCCAAAATGGCAAAAATTCTTACAGGAGCGTCAACCGAAGTCATTGATTTTCTGGGGACAAAATGACATATTCTTTACTAGAGAAGGTGGCGAGGCTTACCTGAAGGATCTACCCAACGCTGAGATACACAGGCTTGATTCAGGACACTTTGCTACGGAAGACTGCCTTGACGAGATAGCTAGTAACATCCACAGATTCTATCTTGAGAGAGTAAAAAGC
Source organism: Nitrososphaeraceae archaeon (assembly GCA_051961195.1). GTDB lineage: Archaea > Thermoproteota > Nitrososphaeria > Nitrososphaerales > Nitrososphaeraceae > JARBAU01. Next base: position 3,624 of record JBQCDO010000328.1, read on the forward strand.
TAAATAATGGGAATCAAGCATAAACCCATTGGCTGTCATAATAATAGCATTGATTTCATTACATACAATGTCGCCCAAACAATTGAATAGTATGAACTATGGACTTGCCGATTTTTCTCAAGAAAGCAGTCTTGGTAGGTTTCAAGGTGGCCATACTATTACAGAACAAGCAATGTACATATCGTTCCCATGAATCAATAACAGACAATTTACTAATGTACAGTATATCCTATCCAAGCTGTATATATAGCGCCAAGAGAATATTGCGGAACACTGGTTTGTTTGCCGGTTTATGCTCGGATGAGAACTTCGCCGGCAAACCATCCAACTGCAAATAAACATAATTGCCGTCACAGAATTGATGCTAGTAAAGAAGAAAGCGAAAGAAATATGTGAACGTCTTGATAGAATGACAGATAATGCGGAAATAGATGAACAATAAGCAAATCCGGCGAGCAGTATTTGGAACTAAAAAATGTTTGACATTACGCATTTCATTTTGGCTAGCTACGTAATCATCCTTTGATCGTGTTATCACAGGCGGCATGCTTATCGGTCTAATATCTGTCTTAGTAGGAATCGAACAAACTTATCATTATAAAATAATTACCACGCTAGATTGTCATATTCATATCAATTATTTTGACAATAATTACCATGTTTCTGATAAAATATAATTTTACCTTAAGAATGCAGCATGGTATTTTGATAGATCGGTTATGGTACCTTATATTCTTCTCGCTTTTTGTTCCAGGATAAGGAGTTAATGAATAGATAGACTAAATCAATTTTTCTAACATATAAACGGTAAGGAGTAAAATCCAGCATTTTCTAGCTTCTTAGCTAAGTGGAAAAATATTTTTCTTAATAGCTTGTTCCGTCCAGTTTTGTAACAGTCATAATCGTGCTCTTAATGTTTAAGTTAAGGAATACTCGTAAATAATTATTGAGCAAAACAAATGTTGTAGCTAAACAAATAATATTTATTAATTCATGTTGATGACATAGTTTGATGAAGATAAAGTCGCAACTTGGTTTAAACGGAAGCTATTTGTATACTTTAATAGTTATACATCATATCTGGGCTCATTCTAAGAGACTTAAGAACCTACACGTGTAGGATAGAGATCAATGTTTTAATTGAGTTTAATTGCTTGATTATTTTCGATTGAAACTTCGAAAAAGATTTTTATATCCAATGATGCGGTAATCTTGGAATGATTATTAGAAGATTACCATTATTCAGCCATTATAATAACGGATTACTTGTCGTTGAGGTAGTAACTACAATATTTCTTCTTCTTAATAATTCAATTCTTTCATATAATTTTCATGATCATGCTGCTGCTGCCTATGTTAAAGCTACACAGGCAATCGGCGGACCAACTTTTAATGATCCTAATCTGAAGGCCCAAACTATTTTCAGTGGACTTCATATTCCAACCAGCATGGCCTTTTTGGGTCCTGATGATTTTTTGGTTGTAGAAAAGAAGACCGGAAACGTTATTAGAATCGTAAATGGCAAGATGCAAGAAACACCCTTACTCCACGTTAACGTTGCTGCTCAAGTTGAACGTGGTCTGTTAGGAATAGCTGTACAAAAGAATACGAATATTCATGCTCCGACCTACGTATTTTTATATTATACAGAGGCTGGCAAC
>JBQCDO010000329.1:0-12892 GCA_051961195.1 Nitrososphaeraceae archaeon
GTGTTTAGCATTAGAAGTCATCGTGTTACGTTTTAGTACGATTAACGAATTTTCAAAAATTTTAGAAACTATCAATCCAACCATCGAAACGATCAAAGACATACAGAATGAGATCTGGAATGTCGTCCCTACCGCAAAGGGACTCTTCAACGAAATGGCTTCAGTAACGTCGGAAGTTTTACTTGATTCCAAAGTCAAAGTGGATTCACATATCATTCCTACGAAGGTCGATGTGGATGCACTCTCGATACTGGACGAAGTAGAAAATCTCTTGGAAGACGAGGCAAAAGCGAGGCTACCAGACGTGCCACAAACTATCCCCCATGTCCGATCAAAACCCACAGATAGGAATGAGCAGGTTTTCGATGGAGGCAGAGTTCTCGTAGAGAGTTAAATTCTAGACAACCTACTAAAACACTTGTCATCTATTGTTTACTATTTACTACATCATTAGTGAAAAGATATTTACAAAGGAGTTTTAATCATTTATTCAGAATAACGGTGCAATGGAACAGTTGAGCCATGAATTTTCATTTCAAACTGAATCTAGACGAGGTGGAGTATTAGAATCAGCCACTAAAAGGGTTAGGATGATATTCTCGGTTATGGCGAGTCCTAACCGGATTGATATTCTCAGAATTTTAAATTCTAAAGGACCACTTACGTATTCTGAGTTAAAATCGCTTGCCGGATTTAAATCCAAAAAGGAGTCCGGCAAATTTGCGTATCACTTGAGAAAGCTGCTGAGACAATCCTTAGTTGCTCTCAATAAGTCTGAACGGAGGTACACTATTACTAATTTAGGCAAACTAGTATTGAGTCTTGCTCGACAGATCGAAGAACGATCTATAGTTGAGAGTGGTAAAATGTATGTCCGGACCTCTCGACATTCGATTGAGGAATTCAACGCACATAAAATAGTACAATCCCTGGTAAGAGAAGCTAATATGCCCCTCGAACAAGCCCATAAAATTACAGAAGAGGTTGAAAATAAAATCTATAAATTTCAAACTGCATATCTCACCTCGTCATTAATCCGAGAAACTGTGAATTCCGTACTCGTGGAGCATGGATATGAAGATTATCGAAACAAGTTGGCGAGGGTAGGTTTGCCAACTTCGGATATAGTGGATATGCTGGCTAGTGTCGACAAACTCAAAAATGGAATGGACAGTATTTTTTCTAAGGTGTCACATTCCTTATTCTCCGAACATCTTCTGAATAATGTGCTTCCAAAGGATCTAGCTGATATGCATTTAGCAGGAGAATTAAACATATCACATTGCGGTATCTGGGGACTAATGCCAGATAGTATATTTCTCAATGTTAACGACCTGTGTGCAAACGGTTTAAATTTTAAAGGGAAATACCTGAACGTTTCAAGATTCGAGAACCTACGTAGATCTGACGACCTTGTTTCCACACTTTCGATTCTGATTTCACTTTTGAACAGAGAGGCCTCCACAGAAATCGTATTGGAAGGGGTACCTCACAAGATGCTAGAATTATCCGATAGTCTGGGAAATGTTGCATCATTATTTTCTAAAATGTTAATGAACGCTTCATCATCCCCATCTTACTCTATTTCTGGATTACCTCTCACGACGATAATATTACCTATAGACGAACTGGAGGACAAGTTTATTGATGACTTGCTGGTTGGCTATTCAAAGTATGTTGAATGCACGCCTATACCCAGAATTGGCCTCGAATTAATATACAATCCCAATAGTCATAAATTTGGTATTCATTCAGAAAGGGTTGCGTCTAATATAAGACTTGGGGGAGTAATATCAATATCTAAAGATGGTACAAGATCTAATAATGGAGTTAGAAAATCCATTGGCGACAAGGTTTCGAACACAGTTATAACATTGCAATCCCTTTCGATTAATCTTCCCAGAATTGCCTACCAATCAAACAAGGATGAAACATATTTTCGTGCCAGGCTTGCGATGTTAATTAAGCCAGCATTAATGGCGTTATCAATTAGAAAGAAAATTATTACCGATCTGATACTGAAGGGAACGCTACCAATAGTTGCGAGTAGCGCCAAATATATGGAAGTAGGGATTGCTAACATAATAATTAACCTGGCTGGAGCTAGAGAGGCAGTTTACGATATCTTGGGACACAATGCTACTAATAACGGGCCAGAAATATTGCACAAAGTAATTAAGACTTCAGTCGATGTGGCAATGGATCAAGGAAAACAATTAGGTGAAGATACAATAGGAGTTGCTATGATAAACGATCATGGTACTTCTAGATTTGCCCCTCTCGACTCCGACAAGTATGGTCGAAGTCTTATACTTGCACCAAAGAAGGAGTATGATATGTATTCTCAGGGTATGTTACTAGATAGCGCCAAAATTTTGCAGGGCGAGGACACGATTAGGGCTATAGAGGAATTTAATGCGATAGATAGACTACTTAATGGAGGATTATCTGTCGATATAGATTTTAGCAACAGTACTTCTATTTCTGACACAAAAAAGACGCTAGAAATCGCTTCTAATCTTAATTACATGCGTCCCAATCTAAAGATTAAGATATGCAATACATGTGGCAAGAAGTCCACTGCATTGAATAGTGCGAATTGTCCCTTTTGTAACTCTCCATCGATATTCCAAGCCCAGTCTGTATCTCTTTAGATTGAAGTTATCAAAATGTATGCAAAAGGAGATCGGGCCTGGTAGAACGGTAGACTTGAAGTAACTATATTCACGAATTCTGGCAATAAAGGCTCTAACTTCCGTTGTCACAGAGGGTAGTCTGCACCGCAAAATCTAAATCGTCAACAACCATCCGGTCAAGGATTTCTCTTACTTTAACTGCACGTGTTGTTCCAAAGCCGGAAACCATCGCGAGCTCTGCAATACTTGCATTCAATGCTCTGTTTGGTGTTTTGAATTTTTGAAGCATTCTAATCGCCAGCTTGTCTCCTATGCCTGGTATCGAAGATAAAATCGAAAGCTGTTGATAATATGCTGGTTTTTCCTTCTTTATTTTCCTTAATAACGGGCCATTGTCGTCTTCCTTATCTCTTGCAATTTTTGCCATAAGAATTAGCAATTGGGCTGTGTACTCCGCAGATGGTGTAGGTATTATTGGAATTCTAAAATTTAACACTATTTTCGAGAGTGTTTCGTAGGCTAGAGGCAGTCTTTCAACGAGGGTTTTCAATTGCTTGTCATTTGTAATTCCAACTGGAATATCTGCAAGATCCAATATGTTGCCCTCGATAAGGAGCACAGGTTTGGAATAAAACTGGTTTAAGTCAGTACATTGTAAAAATAATCTTCCATCATATATAGAACAGATCAGGTCATTGATAGTCTTTCTTTCAATCGCGGTCGCGGCTGAAGTTATGTAGTCCCCAACTTTCAATTGCGCAAAATTGACCCTAACTCCTGCATCCAAGAGTAACTTGGGTATTTGGCTGTTCCGTTCCCTCTCATCGACAACAATCCTAACAGACATTACTATTCATTAGTTAAGCATCCGTACCAACGATTAACTGACTCTGTGTTGAATATTACCTCAGAATATGTATTTAGAGAAGTCCACGTTAAGGGGTGGGCATTTATTCGTTTTGATTTTTCGAATTAGATACAGAGCTGCCAATTGTTCCTTGAGCTCCGGCAATCATTTGGTTTATTTTTGCCTCGACTTCTTTCAGATTATCTTTGACCCGTGTTTCTTGCTTTGTTAACACCATCAATCTGGTATTCGATAATTCTTTCTTTTCTTCGAGTTCTCTTGATACTTCATCCTTGTTTGCTTTAATGAGTAGCGGCCCAGCATTTTTATAGATAGTGTCGTCTGGACCTATTTTTTTTAACTCATCTATCGCCCTACCAGTTTCCATGGCCTCTATTTCAACCTGCTGCTTTTGCATCATTATAGCTTGTAGATTTTGTTGAAGTTGTTGTAAGCGAGATACCTGTTCTCTTAACCATGGTGGGAGTTCTTGTTCACTCATGGTACTATGATGTAAATGGTATTATAAATACCAAATGTGTATTTACGACTAAGTAAGTTACGCAATACGAAACCTATACATTGGACAATTTTGTCAATTAATAAAAACATTTTGAGGGAAATAGGTATGGGTCTGTTAGTTGGAACCACCGTGTTATGATTACTGCGCTAGAGAACAATATAGACGCCATTCTTGGTTCAATACCCTCAAGATTTTTGACATTCTTAGCAGTCTTCCTAGTCAAATCCTGTTATACTTGTCAGCTAACGTATGTAAAGTATTTCACTTGATATACTCAAAATATATCCGTGATTAAGTGGTCCGCTATTAGTATAATTAGACAGTACCGAGAATTTTTTAACTTTGTACGTCGATTCCTCTTATCAATCCAAAATTGATAAATATGCCATATTTGTTAGCCTAAGATTGGTATTAACACATGCTCTTAAATCAGCGATATTTGTTGTCGATATTTGAATAAGTAAAGTTGAATCTCTTACCGCAAATTTATTCTCAGTATTCGTTGATTCGGATCGAGTGTCTGATTTTAACGACAAACAGAGAGATTTGGCAATGTTATCTGATTTAGGACAAACAGGATCGAAAGAAAAGGTCATTTCAGTTTTGAAATTTCTATAGATTGACTTCATATGCTCCTGATGCAATTTTATAGTTACATTTTGGACAATGCCAAATCCCTAAAGCAATTCTATGTAATTGTAAAGAGCCACATGAGGGACATCGTCTTTTTTCCTTTAATGTCTTGTACGCCATACCATATCTCTTACGAACGGTCGCACCAAACTTGATCCCTAGACCCTTAAGCGAACTGGATCTATGCTTCCTTCTACTAACCAATTCTTGTCGTCTCCTTTATTTTACTTCTTACTTCTTCTCCCTTTACCCTAGCAGTATCCAAAAGATTCTTAATTTGTTCGCTAGTAAAGGTTCCGGTAGCGCCCTTCTGAACGGCCGTAAAGTTATTATCTGAATTAGTAGTAATAGTTATCCTCGCATCCATACAAGCTTCTTCCTCTGCAGTTGGATCCAAAATTATTGAATCTCTTATTCTCGCCGCAGTTATAGATACTGGTATTGTTGTAATGGGCGTCGATTTTATTGCACCGGTATCGATTACCTTGTTGTCCTGGATTTCGAAGACGGGAAGTTTGCAACTCATTAAGGCTGAAACCACAGCATAGGACGTGCAGTCAAATAAATTCCCGTCGGCGTTCGTTATGCTGCAGTCAACGAATATTGTATAGACAATTTCTCCCGGAATTAGGGCCAATTTGTCTAGATCAATCATCTCAGATTCTCTAACTCCTCTGTCAACTACCCTTGCTAATTCTACAGTTTCTTCGTCAGGTGGACCAGGCTCGATAAATGGAGAAGCTGTAGGCAGTACTTCTGCGGAGACAATCAATGCACCTTTATTTTCTAATCCTTCGAAAGGCTCACCGGTTTCAACCTTTACTCCAGCCACTACTTCCGAATTGCCCAGACTTACTCTTGCAGATCCATTTGCTTTTTTTATAATACCAAGTTCAATGTTTAGCGTTCTTAATTCATCTAAATTCCTGCCATCAAGTCTCTTACCATTCGAAATGGCGTCCCACATCTGTTGTTTTCGCAGATGTTCCACAATTAGCGTAGATCGCTTGGAAGAACTCATTGTTCGTCTCTTATCTCCTCAGATTCGCTTCCGAAATACTTCTTCATCAATGCCGATCTTTGTATTTCATAGATCAACTTACAGCCATTCAACGCTTTATCTAAGCATTCTTTAAACTGATCACTGCTTAATATACCATCTAGTTGTAATAGGGTAATTTGGTTCAAATGAGGCATGTACGCTACTGGCATGTCGGCTCCGCCTTCCTTGTCTTCAGTGTCGTTAATATCAAGGACAATCCTTTCGTCAACTTTACCTGCTGCACAAGCCGTTACAATATCTCTCATATTTATTCCAGCGTCTGCAAGAGCTACAGAAGCAGCAGTGATTCCAGCACATCTTGATCCACCATCCGCTTGCAATACTTCAACGAAAACGTCTATTGCTGCTCTGGGATAATCTTCTAGCATTAAGGCCGGTTCGAGTGATTCTCTCATGACTTTTGAGATTTCGACCTCTCTCCTAGATGGGGCAGGATTTTTACGCGTGTCGGTCGAGAACGGGGACATGTGGTATCTACACCTCAGCACACATCGGTCAGGCAATGCCATGTGTTTGGGATGTACTTCTCGCGGACCATATACCGCAACTATAATCTTGTTATTACCAAATTCTATAAAGGCAGAACCATCTGCATTTTTCACTACTCCTATCTGTATTTTAATCTCGCGCAATTCATCTGGAGTTCGGCCATCAGTTCGTAACCCCCTGGCGTCAATTAAATTTCTTGTTTGGGTCATTGTCCTATCTCCGACTCGTGTTCGGATTCCTCGACTTTTAAGGTAGATTCCTTCTGATTCTCCTGTGGTTGATTTGCATGGACGTCGACCTGAGAACCATCCGAGACATTGAGCAAAATCTTGATTCTCTGTGTTAAATTTGACATATGTGCTTCTTCCTCAACCATTTTGATAGCCCTAATGGCTAATTGCGTCCCATCTAAATGCTTACCCATGACGACAATAATTCCATTTTGACCAATCATAATTCTAGTTTGCGTAGCTTGTTCAATCGTCTGAATCATTGATCCTCGCTTACCTATAAGACGTGGAACTCGTGTTGCAGATATTTTTAGCAATTCACCTCGAGGAATTTTTCCTAAATCTTTATCTTGAACAGTAAGCATTGGATCTCTTGTTCGATCAAATGCGATAATCCGTGCAGTAATTAGATCTCCTGTTGCCAATTGCCTGTTCATATCATCCCTCGCAGGAGAAAAATCCCTCCCGAAAACGTCTTGGGCAGGAAGATGAGCAGAAAAACATGAATTTATGTCTACCTCCCAGGATAAGGATGAATGATCTGTAATCTTTCCTATCACGATATCGTTTACTCTCGGGATGTAAACGCCAGATAACGGTATAACCTTGATCCCATCTCTACCAGCCTCTGCAATTCCTATCCTCGTTGCAATAATTGCATTGCCTGTCTTAATCACATTCATTAAAGGTCTAAAGTTACCCTCTATAATTTTATCACCAGGAACTACATATTTTCGTTTGATTTCCTGCATGATCCTAACAGGTCACACCCTCTTCACTAATTTCATGTGAAATGAATATTTTCATTCTCTGCATTTGGTCTATAGGAGGGGACTTATATGTTAATTGTACGATTGAATTTTGCTATAATTGCTCAGTTATCGAAGCGGTACCTCTTGTTATAGATCCAATTCTGTCCAGTAAATCCCCCTTCATTCCTGCATTGGTTTCTATTAATAATTTTAGCGAACCATCGGCAAGCCACTGCTCTTCCTTAAGACTACCCGCATTTTTCAGTGCGCTATATGACTGGGCTGCGCATGAAGACGGTACTGTAATCGTCAGGATGACGTTTTCTGATTTAAGGGGCAAAATCTTTCTGACAGCATCTATTACGACTTTTGCTTGGTCTTCAGCCTTCTTGTTTGGGTCGATTACAGTTCTTACTTCATCCATTGCGCTAGCAATTCGAAGGGGTGGATGTGGCAAATGTGTTCTTGGGTCAACAAAATTTCTGTTAATATAATGAACAATCTGCTTTTTCTTTTCTTCTATCATCCTTCTACGTTGTTCAGTTGTAAGACTATGCTCGCCACGAAGAAGAATTTGTGTTGCTACCTCCATTGGATCGGAAGTCCTGAAATATTTTGATAGCTTGTCACTACTCGCCCTTGACCCTTTGTTTGCGTCGGTATAAATTTCATCGGAAACAAGGACCTTTGTGAGATCGTGTATTTTGCCGAGTTTATACTCTAAAGCGGGATCAGGCTTCACCAGTATTTCAAATTTATTATTTCCAAAAATCAGTCGAACTACACTAAACTTACTCTCTGGCACTAATTAGTAAAATCTACTCTAAAATAAAAATATATACTTGGTTGTCTCTCCAGGAGATATTCAAGCAACCGGCCTATTTGTTAATAAATTAATGGGAAAGTTACTCTGTAACGTATGCTCTTTCTCCATGTTGGGTCAAGTCGAGCCCAATCTCTTCTTCCTTTGGAGTAACCCTGATTCCCCCTGGCCACACAACGTCCATGACCTTTATTATAACGGCAGTGATTCCCATACACCAAGCAAGCGCTGCGAATGCGCCGATTGCGTTATTCAATAGTTGCTGTGGATTTCCAAATGCAAGTCCATTAGCGATCGGAGTATACATCTTTTGGGCAAAGATTCCAGTTAGTAGTGCCCCAACAAGACCGCCCATTCCATGAACCCCCCAGGTATCGAGGGCATCATCCCATTTGCGTTTGTTCTTAAACATGACTGCTGCATAGCAAACAATGGAAGCAATTATTCCAATGATGATTGATGCCATAGGTCCCACGTATCCAGATGCGGGAGTGATTGCTACCAAGCCTGCCACAGCACCAGATGCTGCACCAACAGTCGATGCTCTACCTGTATGGGCCCACGAAATTAACATCCATGTCACAGCGGCCATGCCAGTTGCAATTTGCGTGGCAACAAATGCACTCGTAGCATTTGTTCCTGCCCAAGCTGCGGAACCTGCGTTAAAGCCAAACCATCCAAACCATAGTAGAGCGGCTCCGAGTACGATGAGTGTTAGATTGTGAGGCTCCATTGGAATCTTGCCATATCCCAACCTCCTGCCGAGCATCAGTGCAATAACCAGTCCAGACCAGCCAGAAGTCACATGGATTACTGTTCCTCCTGCAAAGTCCAACGATGGTAGCGCTCCAGTCCATCCGACGTGTGTTCCGCCAGATCCCAGTGACCATGTCCAATGAGCCGCAAAATCGTAGACAAATGTGGCCCAGAGCACTATAAAGACCAAAAATGCGCTCCATTTCATTCTTTCTGCGAGTGCCGCGACAATAAGAGCAGGAGTGATAATAGCGAACATCATTTGGAATATCATGTACGTTTGATGAGGTATGGTTGGTCCTGCTAGGCCTCCGTACACGTCTGATGGAACATCATGCAAAACATTTTGTAAGCCGACCCAAGCAAAATTTCCTATGAAACCATTGCCCATTGCATCAGGTCCAAAAGCTAAACTATATCCCCATAAAACCCACTGTACTGCTATCACGCCAGTTGCTATGAATACCATATGAAGTGTATTTACAGCATTTTTCTGTCTAGAAAGACCAGAATAAAATATTGCGAGTCCGCCTGGAGTCATTATCAGCACAAGTGCAGAAGCTGCCAACATCCAAGCGTTATCTCCTTCATTTATATCACATGGTGTGAGGTTTCCATCCTTATCTACCAATAACGGCTTTGTTTTGTCTCCATTAGGTGTCTCGGCACTTACACCCACATGCTTGAAGCAACTGTACGGTACTGCAGGACTAGATTTTGTGTAGTTCTCAGTACGCGGATATGCGGGCTGAGCCAGTACATTACTAACTGTACTAGTTATCAATAATGCGATCAGGCCAACGAAAATACCTACAAATAAAACAACTGTTCCCATCGTTTTCACATACATTATAAGGCTTTCCACGGAGGAAGAGATATAAAAAATATTATAACATAACATAATATATTTTAGAAATATGACGTTTTTTATTCTATTAGACCTTAATCATAAAATATCTGTTTTACAATATTATCTATATATACAAATTAAATATGCTTTTCGTATAGATAGAAACAATGTAAAATATTAACTATTAAAATAGATGAAAAAATAACTTTAATTTATGGATAAACAACTTTATCCCATCGGAGAATTAAATCAGATTGTCAAACGTAGCTTGGATATCATTTAAATAACAATGCAACTTAACTATAATAATTATATTTAACAGTTTTGGCGTACAACTTTCGGTAGATTTTTAATACGTACTGAATGGATTTATTAAGGCTTGACTTCAGCATCTATTGAAGTACTCGAAAACGTTAATGATAAGGTTGTCATAAGATTCATTAACGCACCGAGACAATATGTAAATGCGATAAGAAGGTTATCTATAAACGAAGTTCCTACCTTGGCCATTGATGACGTCGTAATTCTAGAAAACTCGTCAGTGATGCATGATGAAGCTGTCGCCCACAGGTTGGGCCTTATTCCATTACGAACTGACTTGCATAGATTCGTGTTACCTCACGATTGTGATTGTAATAGTACTTTGGGTTGCACTAAGTGCAGGGTGTTACTTTCTATGGACTCGGAAGCTAATGATAAGACTAAAGTGGTCACGTCTGGTGACCTCGTGTCTGAAGATGAGGTAGTAAAGCCGATAAGTACGGAAATTCCAATTATAGTTCTTGCACCTGCCCAAAAGCTAAAGTTCGAAGCTTATGCTAGATTGGGCTTTGGAAAGGATCATGCAAAGTGGCAGCCTACGTCAGCGTCAGTTGTGATAGATGGGAAAGATGAAAATGAGTCTATTTTGACGGTCGAGACGAATGGGGCGCTAACGGCCCAAGAGACAATTACGGCTGCAATAGAGAGATTAGATTCAAAAATAAGAAACTTTGATGAAGTTATCAGATCCTTAGAAATATCTAGGGGAATTTGAATACATTTATTTATGATTAAATACGATTGACGACTGATCGCTTATGATTACTAAAAGTATGTCGAGTGAGACTACATGGGTTCTTCGGAAGGCTTTCAAATCCAAGAGGGCACCAATTTGGAAGCATCTCGAGAATAAGCTTGCTAATTCGAGATCACGCGCAAGTGAAGTTAATATTAGCAAACTGGCAAGCGTTACTAAAGAAGGGGAAACTATTATTGTTCCAGGTAAAATTCTTGGGTCCGGCAAGATTAATCATAAACTCACTGTATGTGCTTTTTCAATGTCTCTAAAAGCTGCTAAAAAACTGTATGATTGTGGGGGAAAGATCGTAACTATCGCAGATCTTACCCAATCCTATCCTGAAGGCAAGGGGGTCAGAATAATTGGCTGAAAGACAGGCAGAGCTTACTGACAAGGGCCATTTAGTAACCATAGACGCTGCAAACTGCATTGCAGGTAGAATTTGTTCTCGAGTGTCAAAAATATTACAACAAGGCAAAATGGTTTCTATTGTAAACGCCGAAAAAGCCATGTTATCTGGGAACAAGTATGCTACAATAGATGCATACAAGAAAAATCTTGAAGTAGCCTCCGCAACGAATCCAATTCATGGCCCATTTCATCCTAGAAGACCGGATACAATATTGACGAGAATGGTTAGAGGGATGTTACCTAAACGTAAGTCAAATGGCAAAGTAGCATTAAAAAAATTACGGGTTTATAATGGAATTCCAGAGAAATTGAAAAAAGCTGACTTTGAAACCTTTGAAGACTGTAAAATTACAAAGTCTCCATCATATTATGTTACCATGGGTGAGATAGCAAGGCAAATCGGATGGAAAGGGATGACAATCTAATGCATAAAACAGATCTTTATCCGGGACAAAGAAAATCTTGTCGTGCTACAGCTACCATTTCTAAGGGTAGCGGCCGAGTAAGAATTAACAATATTCCAGCAGAGCTGGTAGAACCAGAAGTGGCAAGGGAAGTAGTACTAACGCCACTGAATATAATAGGTGAATTAAGAAACAGGTTTGACATCAATGTAAAGGTTCAGGGTGGAGGTTTTATGGGTCAGGCATTCGCAAGCGCAGTTGCAATATCTCGGGCAATTGCTGGTGAAGCGAAGGGGGGTAAGGATCCCAAAGAACATCCTCTATCAAAGAGCGTTAGAGAGGAAATTCGCAAAAAAATAATTAACTATGACAGACACTTCTTGGCCGGTGATCCAAGACAGACCGAATCGAAGAAATTTGGCGGTCCTGGAGCAAGGCGCAGAAAGCAGAAATCCTATCGTTAGGAACAACTCCATTATCCTATTATCTGCCACTACAATCACTTTAGTATAATTTTTGGATAGGAACCTGAGAAACCTTAACGTTTGTTCCGTAACTTTGTACTGGCAATGACTAATTTTATGTCATCTCAATTTCTACCTCAAATTCGAGAGTGTAAAAAAAAAGATCTTTTACAAAGTGAACAACAGAGCATCAAGTGTCTAATATAAATTTCTTCGGTAGACTAGTGATCAAAAGAATAATTTTTGCAATAATGGCTAAACAAATCTAAGTGTAAGAAAAATTAATTTTTAGCCTGCAATGTAGATGCTGCAAATATTAATTTAACTTATATTTGCAGCATCAAGACGTGTAATTTTTCTTAATCTGCCGTTAATTATTCAATCTCCATTTCCCAATCTTCACGTATGACACTGATTGATATTAATATGTCCGACATCAAGTTGTCCTTCAGCTACTTAAAATCGAATATGACAATTACTTCCAATATTGACATTTTTCTACACTCTTATTGATATAAATGTCAAGATATAAATATTCGGATGGCATTACAATAAATATGAAGCAAACTATGCAACGGATCCTAGTTCTTGCTATTGTAGTAATATCGGGATCTATATCAGTTGTAATGATATCGCATTATAATGAAGTGCTAGCACAAACACAAGTAAACGAAAATCAGAAGACCGGCCAAATAGCGAAACCCACACAACAACCTCAGTCAACCCTTGTAGATATTTTTAAAAGGGTCGAGAATTCCGTAGTACAAATCACCACTACTAGGAGCGATCCGAATCAGCTTATAATAATAAATGGTGTTCCCTCCACGGGAAGAAATTCTGCGCTAGGTTCTGGGTTTGTACTTGACAAACAAGGACATGTGTTAACCAATAATCATGTAGTAGATGGTGCAACTAAGGCTGATATTACTTTCGTCGATGGAAATACGTACT
>JBQCDO010000330.1:0-6299 GCA_051961195.1 Nitrososphaeraceae archaeon
CTCGTATGTGGTCAATTAGTTATGCCAGTTGTCGGACTATTAACATATTTTTTAGCTTGGTCTGTCAAATTCTTTACTAACGGTTGGCCTACATTAATTACTTTTTCAAATCCACTAAGTACGCCGGAGGAAAATATCTTCCACCCCAACCCTATAATTGCTAAAACGACTACAACCAATAATATAATACCAAATAGACCCATAACTACATAATCTAAGACATACCCTTAAAGGTGAAGAAATCCGCATCTGTAAAGATGTACTATAGAAATGTTCTTAAAGATTAGATCTACCGGTAGTAATAAGTAAAAGATTTATCCATTCGAATCAAGTTCTTGAAGATGTATAGTATACCTTCATAGAAACGATAAAGCCGGATCATGGTCTAGTAGGCTCAGGTCGTAATTCCGGATTTGTAACACCCAATGTAACCGACCTAGTTAATCTATTTTCTTATTCTGTATCGATTATTATGTGACACTATCACAAGCTTGTCATCCTGTAATCGCTTGATCTGAACATCAATCGATAATATACCATAAGTATCGGTGGGATTTCCTTCTCTTTTGTCTGAGACACGATATTCAACCTCAAGCTCATCTCCGACATAAACTTCCTCTAGAAATCGCGTATTCCGATTGTTCCATTTGGTGTCTCCGTCCATTCCATAAAGTAACATAACGTTATTAGAAAATACGCCCAGTTGCGTCATCTCGCCTTCAGCACGGGCAAGTATGGCTCTACCAGGCAAAAGAGTTCCTTTGATTCCTTCTTTTTCTGCTATTTTTGGATTGGTATGTAAAATGTTTTTTACCTTTGAAAACGCAAGGTACTGATTAAATTCCCCCTCATTATTAGGATCTTTGATTTAAATAACTAACCTACCTTAAACTCACCAAATTTCAAATCTAACCTCAAAATTAAGGTAAGTTCTATAAATGTTTCAACATAGGACTACTTGAGGTCATTGTTATACACTCCTCTCCAAAAACACTTAGGTCTATGTAGATTATTCGTATTATTAAGATATCTAGAAGTACAGACCTATTTTGGTTTACAGGATTCAGTCATATGATGCATATGTAATAGAATTACTATTCGCGATTGGCCACTTGACTTAGCAGCATGTATAGAACAATTTTGCATTCTCTGGAGTGTTGTATACTATTCTAACATAACAAACAACACTATTTGATCCTGTTAGTATCTGAGGTTCAAGCTTTTTAGGACACTCTTTGCACTCGGTTTCCTGATCTGTGTATATTTACATGCAAACGATGATAGGAGGATTAGTAATGCAAAATTATTATCAAAAGCCAAAGGGTTAAAAAAGCAATTTTGACTGCTTTGGCTGATGATGAAATGATCAAAATCCTAGATTCTGTCCGAAACCAGGCAAAGTCTGTGAGAGATATCATTAGTGAAAAAGATATTCCCTATACAAATGTCTACAGAAAGACTAAATGGCTACTCGCAGAAAAATTGCTTGTAATTGATGAAATCATAATTACACCAGACGGAAAGAAATTTAGTTTATATAGAGGTGTGTTAGCTTCAATTAATGTAAGGTACGCTGGTAATGAAATAATTATAGAGGCTGAACAAAATTTCAATCCCAAAATAAGAACAGTAGAAAGGTTTTTCTCGCTGGAATAGAAACCATTTCTAAAAATTGATATCTTTTGATCAATGATTTTACGCTTTGTAAATATATTCAGCCGTAACACTAATTAATCGGACGGTACATTGGTGTTTGAATACTTTTAGTTTGCTCAATTAGACAGTTTACCTACATAATTGAAAAATAAATGAGATAAGAACTTTTCCAGGGTTCAGTTCTGATGGTTACACAATTTACCAATATTTAAAATATATAAATAAGGGATAGATGAAGGATGTGTTTCAGCTATTATAATTACCACTGTTCGCGCAGCGGTAACAAGAATAGACTGAGAACAAATAGCAATCCTACAACCATTCCGATGGCACAGATGTTTGCTTTCATCGATTTTAATACGTTTCTCATCAGTTTATAATTCCTACAAGTGGTATTACTAGTCTGCTTGCGAGTGTAGCTTAGAATTAAGCAGCCGGACTTATTATTAATAATGATTACAATATATTAAATAGCGGTTAACCTTTAAAGCCTCAGAAAAATCACGATTAGAAATGAGAAACAAAAAGATGGCGAGGAAGATAAGTATTCGAACAAGCGAAAAATGTTGGATTATATCGGTATTTTGTATATCTATATTGGTTGCTAGGTACCAATACTACGTTACTGCTACCTCTATGTGGCCTCGCTAATACCATCCTCCGAGTTACTACTACTTGTGCATGCAGTAATAACTGCATTAAATTGTGCTGCACCTCCAGTATAATATCCCAGCTGCTCATATCTCAATGCATTTTCTTCGCAAGCCATGATTGAACCTAATTGTGTATTTGAAGCATCAAGAGTTGCACTCTTGAACATTGCATTGCCAGCTGATGCAAGAGTTGCTACTATGGCTATCATTGCAAGAGACGTGATTATATATTTTGTTGCATTTCTCTCTTCACTTGAATTCTTTTCGTATGCGTTTCCATTCTTGGAATCATAAAATGGTTTTTCTATCATAGTACAAATTAGCTATCAGTCGTACTTAAATCAATGTAAATATTACCGACAAGTAATAATAGTTTATTATGATTTAACATAATTATTAATGGGTCATTATCTTTTTTTAGATATACAATACCTTAAGTATTCTTAATCGTGGTAACCTGTCTTGGTTATTCATCTTTAGCTATTAATCCCAAGTTTCGTTAAAATTTTAGGAAACGCAAGTGGCTAAAGGTCAAGCTTATTTTGCCTATAGTATACAACCAGAATTGTCCAAGGATAGGGAGATATCAACATTGTTGGTATCCAATACTACGGTTTCAAAAGTACAAAAATATGTCAAAAAAAGTCTAGGTTCTTTTGAGTTGTTGTCTTACTCGTAGGTTTGGTCCCTTCGCTCGTGTGATGCTCCAGTGCCTGTTGGTGAGCCTGTATAATCGCCTGACACATCGATCACAAAGTCCAAGTCGTTTAGTTTTTTGAGAATGTCACTTGTCAATCTCATGTTAGTTGCATAATGGGTACCGTTATCATATATTGCAGGAACAGATCCACAAGTGTTCCAGATATGTTCCTTACACCACTGTGAATCAGTACCCTTTTTAGTAAATACTTCAACCATGTAAAAAGGTGCACGTTCGGCCTTCTCTTGTTCGCGGACTAATAGTCCATGAATTAGTGTGGGATCTACTTTTGGTAAATATGTTTGATATAGTGTCTCAAGTCCTTTAAAGACGCTTCTTATTTCTTGCAAGTCTGAAGTCAGTGCCATCTATGACAAGACACCGCCATCCTTCCCAAGATAACGACGTGGACTTTTTTGAGACACGGTCAAGACTGTTTTAATTTCTTTAAACATGCAGGGCCTCATTTTTTTGCCCTTGACTCTGCAGGCACTAAAATGCCACGCCAATTCCAGCGACAGATATGTAACTACAAATCCGATAACTACATACAGCAGACTTTCAATCACCATAGCATAAGATATTCTGATGTTGTTAATTATCTTTAGTAAGATCACTCTATGATTACTCAAGATGAATTTTTATCGTGTAACAAATAAGCTGTCTATTTCAAAATCAAGAATCTTTAATTGGCAATACAGAAGAAATATCTTGGGCTGGGCTATGAATTAGGATTGTATATTTACCGTGTTTCATGTTCATATCTCAATATGAAATAGTTTATCTCATCATATTGTCTATTAAATATCCAGATCTCATCGTTTACAACGTGCAAGACACTATTGAATTTAGATAAATTGTCAAATGTTCAATAGGAAAGAAAACGCATACGGCTATGTAAAGCTGTGGTTGATATTAGTAGGCTTAATTACACGTTGGTTGATATACCAATAATGAATTCGAAAAGGGAAAACACGACAAAGAAGACACTGATGGATGCCAGTACAATACTGTATTTCTCCTCAATTAGGATAACCCAGAGGTACGTCTTTACTGATATGCTGGCTATCTGAAATTTGGCTTTGATTATTATCCAAAAACCAGGTAAAACATCTGCTGACTAGAAGTAGCTTGTCGAATATTGGTTATCTATACTCCTTATAAATTAGATTATCGTGTTGCTAAGCAATGAATAGTAAGATAGTGTTTTGTCTTATCACTATTGTAGTGACTATCGCACTCGTAACAGCAGCAGAATATACTTGGAGAGCGACGAATAT
The DNA here is from genome assembly GCA_051961195.1 of Nitrososphaeraceae archaeon. GTDB lineage: Archaea > Thermoproteota > Nitrososphaeria > Nitrososphaerales > Nitrososphaeraceae > JARBAU01. Next base: position 4,290 of record JBQCDO010000330.1, read on the forward strand.
CGTATATGCTGCCACTCCGAATCCAGTAAAAGGAATGATAAATATCCAAGCAGGATCTGGAAACGCTACTGCTCCTTTGACTACATTTTCTCCCCAGAAAATAGATATTAAAAGAGGAGACACAGTGAGATGGTATAACCCGACTGAAGTAGGAGAGCCACATACAGTTACGTTTGTCATGAGCAATAAAACTATGACAGGATTTGCTATGCCTTTTGGCGTGGCAAGCTCAACTCAATTCATGTCCATACCACCTAACTCGAATAGTGAACCTGTTAGCATTCCTGGAAAAGACGGTATGAAAACCATAGTGGCTATCAATTCTAGGGTATATAATCCAGTGGTGATCGATTCAGCAAATAATGTGAAAACATTAAAACCAAACGCAACTTATGTCCTTAACGGAAATGAAAAGTACATCAACTCTGGCTTTATTCTTCCAAAAGGACAAGACAAGGATTATCCTGGATCTTCGAGCACATTTACTGTTATGTTCCAAAATTCTGGAATATACAAGTACGTATGTATCATCCATCCTTGGATGACAGGCGAGATCGTTGTACGGTAATAACCGATAAATGGTCCTTTACTTTTCTTTATTTTTGTACCTCTGGATGTAAATTTAATTATGTAGCACAATATCTAAAAAATAAATGCATGGTTATTAGATGATTAAGATAGCTGTACTAGTGCAAACTAATTGTAATTAGACACACATGCGAATAATTATTTTACTTTGGAAACTAGTCTGCTGTTCTGTTTAGCAGAATAAAAATTAGAGTACTCTTATCTTAATCACTATCTCCTATTGTACATTAGTTTGGGCGGGATTATCATTGATACTTTTTTTTGAAGCTGTGTGCCAGCAACCAACTGAAGAAGTATAGAAACAATTTAGTAGAAAAAACAGTGTGATAAAGCAAAGAATAGTAATGATATAGCACAACTATCAAATCAATTTGGGTTATTATCAGATAGGTTGCAGGACACTGAAAGAAGACATGTACCAGTCTAGGCGTTAAGATATCTTCAAATCTTTCAAATACGATTCATTCGTGTCAGCAGAATAGCCAGTTGCTCTTTTAAAGAGTTAAAGCTGGATATATATTTTGGGCTCTGACGATCCTAACAGAAAAAATACTAGCCTTGAAAATGCTAGCGTTTTTCATTGTGGCGAAAACGTAGTACGAACAACATTACGATTCTTCTCTATCAAACAGGCAGATTTATATTTGCATATTTGAATAATCATTCCAACCCTAAGACGTAATTATTCTCTTATTGGGTTTGGTGACTGTGTTATCCGATTGTCTTTGCATTGCCGGTACAACCTATAATCTTCATCAACCTTTATTGCTGCAGTTAGTATTTTACTCTTGAAAGCCTTAGATGATTGTAAAAACATCTTCGTATCTTTTGGCAAGCAGTGTCCTCCTATTCCTTCTCTTGGTTCCAATATCTCGACATTCCATTTTGTATTTAATGCATCTCGTAATTCTGCAAAGTTTATGTTATTAGCTTGACAGTAAAGATAAAGATCTTCGGCAAACGCTATTTGTAGATACCTATATGCATTTTCTACTATTTTTGTTGTTTCAGCCATTTCTACTTGTGATACTGGATGCATAGGTATACCCAGGTTTTTCGTTTCGTTATTGTTTTGCGTAGGGTCGCTGCTGTTACTATGAATACTATTATTTAGAATGGGTTTCGTCATATCAGTATTGATATTGGTAATAACATTAGTAGCATTATCTTTTCTGCCATCATAAAATCGCATACCCACTCTGAGGCAACAATTGCATACTCCTCCTATGACACGTAACTGGTTTACACCATGCTCTTTTTCCTCTAAAGAATACCATCTGTGAGGAGCATGAACAACATGCAGTCTATGATTAAGCATTTCAAATACCTTCTTTGATGTACCTTTTGGAATAGTACTTTCTATTGAAACCAGTGCTCCATTCTTTGCTTCTTTTGATATCTTTTCAACTATAGATAATAGAC
>JBQCDO010000331.1:0-6019 GCA_051961195.1 Nitrososphaeraceae archaeon
ATCTTATTCAATATCCTAGCGTGGTTAATCCGACATTTAACTTGTTAACACAAGTATCAACTAGTAATATTTTATTTTATCCTATTCTCGCATTATAATATATAAATATTGACTAACTTCTTACTAAGCATAAACAGATTTTATGCCACATTTATTTTATCAGTTCATTGATACTACGATAGATAACAGATGTTCGCCTGGTATCTCTTTTTGATACTCACAAACAGTTTTCGCAATCTTGAAGCGACGTTACTTACGCATGTTTAAACCTTCTATCAAATGGCATTCATATCTTCGATCCCGTAATAGCTTTTGTGGCTACATCCAGTTCAAATTGTAGTATCTAGGTAATCCGTCTATTCTTCATCGAAATCTGTAGGTCTTGCATGAAATATAGCAAATTATTGGAAGTCGGTGAGATATACAGTTTATATTGCATCATATATTCATTATACAAGTTTAAGTTATGATATGGCTCACTCAAATCGTCCTCTAACATCTCGTGAATGCAAGATTATGCTGGATACTAATCGTTTTATGGATAGAAAGAAAGGAACACATGAAATATCGACAATTATTGAAAGATTAGTCAAAGGACAGGGTGGAAATTTCAAGGCAGATGTTGAAGAAAAAGAAAGGAGAACATGGTATCTAGATACTAACGTATATGAACTCTATCACAATAATAATTTTCTGCTCAGAATAAGAAAAAAGAAAAACTCAGATGAGTATGACTTAACCTTGAAATGTAGACATCCGGATAGATATGTCTCCGCTTCGTACGATCTTACGAGTTCTGTAAAAGACATCGAAATTAAATTCGAGGAGGATATAGTTACTGATAAAACTAATCCATTCATCAGTAAATTTTCACTTTCTGCATCTCTTAAGAGAGACCAAGAGCCAGATCTTTATACAATAAAAGACCTAGTATCTGTCTTTCCTGGACTTGATCTGGGAATAGATGCTAATAAGACACTCACCAGAGTAAATAACTTTGAGGCTATAGAAATTGCGTCAGAGATTGGGAAGATCACGTTTGCAGGGGATAAGACCGTCAAGGCAGAACTCAATCTATGGTATTCGTCAGCAGAGCAAGAGAAGCCTATGATTGTAGAATTTACGTTTAACTATAAAGCTAAGAACCATGACGAACAAAAAGAAATATTGCTAGAAGAGTATCCACATACTTTAGTCACAAGAGCTGGGGCATTTTACAAGTCATTACGGATGGAAGATATAGTGGATTTAAACACTACAAAAACAAAAACTGACTTTGTATATCAGAATAAGTGTATATCATAATTGTGCTGTCAATCTCACCTAACATATTCTCATAAAATAAGAGGAGATTATTGATACAGTCCAATAATCTCAGTCCAAAGACATGCTCTACAAGTAACAATTTTTGATAGACCACGAGGTGCTTTCCAAGAGTACAATGCTATAGATAATCCTACAATCTGGATACATAAATTAGTCTTTATCATATGTCGTGTTATATTCTGGGTATGCATTTGTACCTCCATCCCATCGTGATTTAACTTTTAATAAGTATGCCAAAAGGAGCATCCGATCTTGATTGGTTTACGATCTGACATACTGCTCAGTAAGAGACTTGTATTATAAATTTTGTAGTGAGGAAAGGAACCCTTTCGAAATGAACCGCCATAGTTTTTTGAAATCAAAGATAGGATAGTGATGGCGACAGCTATCTGAGAGCTGAGTTATTGAGATAGCGATATAATTACGAACCAGGGTAACGAATGTAATTAACTATTGACGCTGGAGGCATTATTCAAATTTTGTTTTATGTGATAAACGTTACAACTAGAAGATCAAGTTCTTTATTTGCGAATATATAAATAAAAGATGGTAGAGTCAGTCAGTCACCAGATGCTAACCTCTCTCTTAATACGGCCTCTAATACTTCTTTATCAATACTTGCAACAATTTTATCGGTTGCCTTCTTCATATCTACGATATATTTCAGACCATCAGAATCGATATTTCCATTCGGATTAGCATCAGTAATAGTCTTTATTGCTGTGCCTAGACTCATTAATACCGCTAATGATTCATCAAGTGTAAATGTTACTGATTCTGGCCTGTAGTTTGATTCTATCGTATCCATATTGCCTAATACTTGTTGGACCATTAACCATTTTAAAGTTCATTGCTTATTCTAATTCGCAATTTCAAAAGCTTGTTTAAAACATAATTTTTATCATCTTATTATTAAGACTTTCTAGAATTTCGAATGCCCATGCACTTGTCGTTAAATTTTCTCAGGAACAGAAAACACTATACGAGAATAAGAAATACATACCTGATCATCTATCTTTATCATAAGTATAAGCTATGAAAGCATCTGATCTCTTTATAAAGTGCCTTGAAGCCGAAAAAATAGAATACATTTTTGGATTACCTGGTGAAGAGAATGCAGATCTTATGATTTCACTGGAGAGCTCACCATCTATTAAATTTATACTAGTCCGACATGAACAAGCTGCTGCTTTCATGGCTGATATGTATGGCAGATTGACCGGTAAAGTAGGAGTGTGTCTTTCTACTTTAGGACCCGGAGCGACCAATCTTACCACCGGTGTAGCAAACGCTAATATGGATAGATCTCCAATTCTGGCTATAACTGGTCAAACCAGTACAGATTTTTTGCATAAAGAGTCTCATCAAAATATGGATGCTGTAGCAATGTTTCTACCAATAACAAAATGGAGATGGTCTATACGAAATCCAGATAGCATTCCACAAATTATTAGAAGAGCATGCAAGATCTCATTAGAAGAAAAGGCAGGAGCAGTTCATCTTGAGCTACCACAGGACATCGCAAAAATGAATTCTGAGATTTTACCAATAGATACTCGCCATCAGTTGTCCAGATCAAGGCCTAGTAGGGCCTTGATAGAAAGAGCAGCCAAGATGATCCTTGAGGCAAGGATGCCTTTATTGCTGGTAGGCAATGGCTGTGTACGAGGAAATGCTTCAGAATGTATGAGAGCGTTTGTCGAAAAAACTGGGATTTGTTCTATGAATACCTTCATGGCTAAGGGTGTTATTTCTGATCGGACGGAGAGACATTTACAGACAATAGGGATCAAAGAGGCTGATCATGCCTTACTTGCAATGAAAAATTCTGACTTAATAATTACAGCTGGGTACGATCTTGTTGAATATAGTCCCAAAAATTGGAATGGCGATTTGAGCAAAAATATTATCCATATAGATTTTACGCCCGCGGAGGTTGATACTTACTATCTTCCGACAATTGAGTTTGCTGCAGATATTGAATATACCATTAAGGCGATTATGGAGGAAATCGATAAAATAAAAATGAAGACAATATCTACTTATAATCCAAAAAGTAATAACAGTCGAAATGCTGTGCAAGTAACCAAATTCGACAAAGGCACAGATAACATTAGAGACATACCAGAACTCTTTCAAAGAATCAAAAAGGAAGTCGTTTGGAGAAATACTGAAAAATTTAAGCATAATTTTTCATATCCGATTCAACCTGAAAAGCTTGTATTTGACGTAAGATCTGCACTTGACAAGAAAGACATAGTTATCTCTGATGTCGGAGTACACAAGCTTTGGATCTCAAAACTTTATGAAACGTATTTACCAAATACCTGTATTATTCCCAATGGTTTTTGCTCTATGGGTTTTGCATTGCCTGCCGCAATTGCTGCTCAGCTTGCTAAACAGGATAGAAAAGTTGTAGCGATGTGTGGAGATGGGGGATTTTTGATGAATGTTCAAGAACTAGAAACTGCAGTAAGACTCAGGTTACCAATTATTGTGATAGTCTGGTGCGACTCTGATTATGGATTAATATCCCTGAAACAAAAGGAAGAATTTGGTAGAAGTGCATTTACTAAGTTTAATAACCCCGACTTTGCTAAGCTTGCCAAAAGTTTTGGAGCAATTGGTTTTAATGTTCAGTCAACAAAAGAATTCTCAAAAGTACTACGTAAAGCAAAGGAATCGACGTATATTCCTGTTATTATATCAATAGATGTCGACTATTCAAGAAATACACTCCTACTAAACGATAACTTCACAGCACTACAAATTGGGCACTTTGCAGGTTGACAAACATGTAATACTTAATAAAAACAAAATCTGATGCCACAATATTTAATCCCTAGACAGTAGATATTCAATTTTGTTTAGTTTCACAATCTTCCATACTTTTGATGAGGCAAAAGCGTAAGTAGTGATCTGTGAATAATAATATTAGACAAGGGATGCTAGTCAAAGTCAACAGAATTATAAACAGAGATAAGGTTAGTGTTACAAAGCTTGACATTGATGATAACGGCTCGATTAAAGCCTTGGAGGATCTAGAGCTTAATCTACCGGCAACCGATGATTCAATAATTGAAATATTAAAGAGTTCATCCTATGCAGCCATTTTTACAAGTGGTAGCACTCCTACTACTACTACTACTATTAAAGATGATGAAAACAAGAGTACTATAATCATAGCTAACGCGATGACTGCAGAAGAACTTGCGCTAGAACAGCGAAAGACGGTAGACGCATCTAGGAGTAGGAGATGAGATGATAATTACAACATGCTAGGTCCTACCTTCGTCTTGACAAGAGTATTTGAATGATAATGCTATATAGTCTTGAAAGCAGGTCTATTATTTTTAGCTAGCCTTCGCTTAATCTTAGTAAATTTGACTGTTTGATTGTACTTATATAATCAATAAGATCTAATGGACATGATAAGTATTGAAAATGACTAAGCTTATATTTATGCATTGTTTGTCTCTCCCTGAATGAAAGCTAGTATGATAACGGCAATTATCGCTTTAATAGTATCAACATTGGCAGTAGCTATAATGTCTAGTTCATTTCTATTAAATTATAAAGCTGAAGCTCAGCGGACATTTGCAACTCGGGTACTTGTTGGTGGAGGAAATGATACCTATCCTTTCTATGGATACGATCCACAACGAGTGGAGATCAAAGCTGGAAGCACAGTAGTTTGGAGTGTCCCGTCAATGGCACCACTGGAACCGCATACGGTCTCATTTCTATTTAGTAACAAGACTTTCGCCATACCTACTGCACCATTTGCTATTCCAAGTTCCACCAAGTTTGTGCCTTTGCCTCACGAAGCCAATAGTAAACCAAATATACTCCCTGGTAAAAATGGAACTAGTATAGCGATTGTTAGTAATGCAATGTCATACTACCCATCCTCAATAGACTCAACCGGTAAGACAAAGATATTTAGTCCTAATGGTAGTTTGCTTATATTTGGAAATGAGCAATACATTAATTCTGGTTGGCTAGTTCCAGAAGGTACTGAAAAAGTATTTCCTGGCGCATCCACGACATTCTCGGCCACATTTCTGAAAGCCAGGATTTATAGCTATACGTGTTCACTGCATCCGTGGATGATAGGAGATGTCGTGGTAAAGTAGTCAAAATGCAAAATATGCTACGATTTTTCTTCTTTCTGACTAAGATGTATCAGCTTTTATACTAATCTTGTATGGTCTCCTGATTTAAAATAGGTAAGATATTTCATTCCTTTCTTGATAAGGTACGAATCCTGCTCAACCTACCATGAACTTGTGTGTTAGAAATTGGTTGCTGTAAGTAATAGTTATTCTCATTAACAAGTAACCTCGGGCGACTCAATGCTCATTTAGCATCAAGTCATATAATATAGTTAACATACCGATTGGCATTAGATTAAGTATGAGTACCAATCTCGTGGAAAAGGTAAGACAAAATATTTGATTCTTAGTCTTATTTATACTGCATAACTTAATTACAAGTAACTACAAAGATGTTTAAACAGATAGTAAATAGGTTGATTATTTTTGACGAATTTATATTAATGAGTATAGTAGATAAATTCCCTGCTACCGCTATATGATTGGTCAAATCTAATCACATCCCTTAGCATAATCAATCCTGTATTTAATGCGTATTCTGGAATATCAGTTATCTTTGTCCTTTCCAGTGATTTCTT
>JBQCDO010000332.1:0-5008 GCA_051961195.1 Nitrososphaeraceae archaeon
ACTCCCAACCAAAAACTTCCTTGTAGAATTTTATTGCTCTTTCCGGCTTATCTGCCACTATTTCAAAATGAATTACTCTTGGCACAACTATAAAGACCTGGTAGTCAATTATTTAAGTTTGATGATCAATATTAAAGATCTAGCACACATATTTGTTGAGGCATTATACATATAGGCTTATAAATTGCCTATGTTTTGCGATCAGAAAAACAGATAACCTATTGATTCTAGGAACAAGTTCCTACTTCAGGTCGCACTGTACAATAAAAATATCCCAGTTTAATAATGATCATAACATGAAATGGATTTTGCTCTAGTCTGTATTCTTGAGACGAGATGACGAATAGGGCTATTGTATCGTAATAAACGAAATCGTTTATTAGACGCAGATTGGTTTTGTCTTCAGGATATATAGATAATCCTGTTGGTAACGGAGGGATGTAAGTAGGCGTTTCCTTATCATTTAACACCTTTACAATTTGTATCCACTATTGACCAGTATGACTTTTTGTCTTGTACATAAGTTGACTGTCATCATAGACATCAAGTTCTCAAAAGTACACCCTTTGAGACTAATAATATTATCAAGTCTGATGCTAAGCTTAATAATCTTAGAATATCTATCTGTTCGTGTCGATGTCCTTTTAGAGCAAGTGGTATTGAGCTAGGTATCGCAAGTGTCCATGATAAGTGCAACAAATGATCATATTCTACCACCCTAATGTATGTGCAGATTTCGAAGCGGCTTCTGCTAACGCTTGTCTCGGATCCTTATTTTCAAATTGAACTTCATGGATTGCTTGTCGAATGTCATTAGCTATTTGAGGGTATTCAGGGATTGATGGCCGTGTTCCTGTAAATGGGATCGCTGAGACTAGTTCTCTATAATATGGATAATATAAAGCAGTAGAATTTAATAAATCACTTTTACCCATGGATATTTGAGTTGGCAGTACCCCAGTTTGACGAAGATAAGGACCAAGTATCTTGGGCTCGAGGGTTAGTTCAATTAGCTTCCATGCAAGATTCTTATGAGTGGATGCCTTGGGTATGCCTAACGCATAGCCTCCCATCAATGTTGAAGTTTGATTATTTTTATATAGAACTGGTAGCGCTGGGATAAAACCAATCTTGTCTTCAAATTCTTTTTCAGACTGCCTTTGAAGAAAGCTTACTGGTAGCCATGAGCCTTCAATCATGACTGCAAACTTCCTTTCAAGAAATTCTAACCCCCAAAAATGATTTTTCTGTGGTTTAATTCCAGCATCTACCTGCTGTTTGATAAAATTCATTGCTTTTACACCTTCAGTACTATTAAAGGCAGGAAACCAGTAAGTACCTTTTGTTGGATGTCCAGACTTCATCTTCAATATCTCACCGCCAAGCATCCACAGATATGGATACCATAAATCAGGAGAATGACTAGCACCTGTAAGATGTAACCCTTCTATTCCCTGAGGTCTTAGTATACTGTTTAGTTTTTTTGCAGCCGCAATATATCCATCCCAAGTCCTTAAAGAATCTGGATTGACCCCTGCCTTGCCTAATAGATCTTTCCAATACCATATTCCTCTAATATCAGTCCATGCCCATATTCCATAGACTTTTCCACCGTATATACCACCATCCCAATTCTCTGGATACCAGTCGTTTTGTCTTCCCCAATTCTTTGTATAATTGGTAAGATCAGTCAAAAGTCCTTTCTTAGCGAACTCTCCAAGCCATATTTGATCCAAGGAAATTAGATCAGTTGATCCAGAGGCCTTTGTGTCATTAAGTGCCTTTAGTATCTGAAATCGAATTTGATTCGAGGGATATTCCAAATATTTTAATTGAATATCGAAATTTGGATACATCGTTTTCAACTTGGTTAATGCACTCTCGAGTAGTGGTTTTCCCATTTCGCGGTTATTATCTAATTGTACGAAAATAACAGTTAGGGTAATCTTTTCCTTTTGGGTTAATAACTGGGCAAAACTAGGATGAGCAACAGTTGTAAAAATAATTACAGTAAGTCCTACCAACAAAAAGAGTAGTAAGGGTGTAAGTGCATTGTAAATTCTAAATGTAAAAAAGATTTTGATAATCTGAATAATAGATCCATTCCCGAATCCATTCAGTACATCATAATAAAACGAACAGAATCTCCTAGTTAACATTTTCACACATATTTCAAGGATTAGATACCTTCGTAGTTATGCCGTTTAGAGTAAAAAAATATAATGTTATATATGATATTGCTATGACTTTATTAATATATACCATAGCACTAGTGAGCAGATCATTCATTACTGGAGATCCCATTAGAGAACTACCTTATAGAGAATAAGTATTTATAATATACTGGACATTCTTAATAGAAAATTACCATAATTGGTAAACTAAGGCAGATAAAGCTGGCCAACTGGTGAATATGATCAAAAAATGGACTGTTGTCAGCCATTAGTTGGCCAGACTGGGGTTTACCATTGTCTCCAGGGTTTAACATTAGTCGATGAGGAGATGCAAGATGCAAGATCTTTGTTATAGAATTAAATACCTGTATTCTATACCCAGCACGGCCAAGATGTTTTTCTAATCCAGGGCAGTTAATACATGAAGATTTTAAAGCTGTTAGAAAAAATCGTACTAATTTAGATATAAAGTGCAAGGTTTTAGTTCAGGCCTAGCCGACCAACATGATGATATAAACGCCTATAGGAAACACTAGTATTATTAGCAATATTGTCTATAGATTATCAATGAGTATAGAAAGGAAAAATCCACTAAAGCGTGATCAAGCATTAAATGATGCTACTGGCGGGCAAATGGGAGAGCAGCCAAGACCACAACCATCAAAACCGACAGATGACAACTTGAATGAGCAACGTCAAAGGGCTGCTCGAAAAATGTCGAGAGATCTGTAATCATAGTTTGTCTTCTCGCGATTGAGATAAAAACCAAGCACTAAATTCAAATCAATCATTTGCTAATTTCCAGTTTCAAAAATGCCGTAGCCGGGGAGGCTGGTTCTATCGCAGAAGTAATTAATGGCACTAAAGTGCTAGTATCGTATCATCCAGTCAATGCTATTCAGACAAAGTGGGCTATTCTAGATATACTACGTTTATGAAACTAATACTTTTGCTGCAAGCTACTTCTCTACTGATAGTTGAAAATAATCAACAATTTTGCTTCATCCACTTGACATCGAAAATGTTTGAATAAATATCTTCCTGCGTATTTACTGCTCTTATAACATTTAGAGTATTGTCGCAAACAGACAATGATAATGATAATGAACAAATTAGAATAGTGTACAGGAATGCGTGGGCATAATTCCTATTATTATGACTATGCGTGTTACTACTGCTCGAAATCTGTGTGTGTTTAAACCATTGAGATGAGTGCTAATCCCGGTTTCTTTCTTCCGGAGGCTTTATACTTTTAAAATTAAAATATAATGCGACATCGTATACAATTTTCAATGCTCCTCCCAATACAAAGGGGGCTGATAAAATTGATAGTGATTGTAGTATATAGCCAGCTATTGATGGAGATATTGATTGTGTGATATTTCTTGAAATATTGGTTATTCCTGCTGCTGCGGTTCTTTCATTCTCTTTAACTACTGCAACCAAATATGATTGCCTTGTGGGTACATCCATTTGAGATAGGGCCATTCTGGCAAGATATAACGCTACGGCCAGTGGAAAGGTAGGGGCAAATGCGACAAGTATAATCAAAATATTAGATGGGATATGTGTAAAAACCATTGTATTGATCAGTCCTATTCTATCAGCAATTTTTGCGGCTGCCAGGTATGAGAATGCGGTAAGAACTCCTGCTACAGAGAAAATATAAGACAGTGTTGTTAAATCAACACCAAATTTAGTAAAAAACCACAACGATACTATACTTTGAATGACAAAACCACCAGCGAAAGAATCTAGGGCAAAAAGAGAAGATAGTTTACCGACGATCTGCTTGGATTGTGGTGATAGGGTTTTTCTCAGTGGTTTATGCCTCATACTATTGGTCTGCACCTCTACTTTATTTGAAATCAAATAGTAAATGCCTAATACTGCAAGTCCAATGATACTATAGAGTAGAAATAATGGTCTAATGGATTGGATTTGGTTTAATCCGTACTGTTGTGCAAGTATTTGTGGTAAACCGGAAAGAAGAACACCAGCAGACATTGCAAAGGTTCCAACCATATTGTAAAGAGCATAGACCGTATTTCTTTTGTTTATGTCATTAACCATTTGAGGTAATACTGCTTGTTCTATTGATAAGAAAGCACCTGTTTCAGTTCCAGTTACATTAATTGTCCCTATCAAAGCAGATATGATTAATGCTATATAATTAGTTGTTAGGAAAAATATTAATCCAGATAAAGACATTAACGCTGCATACATGATTAGTATTTTTCTTCTACCTACTCTATCTGCATAAAAACTAGCAATTAAAGTAAAGATTACACTATTTACTAAAGTAGCAGTTAGTATTAAACCAATGTAAAAATCCTCAAATCCAACTAACTTTAGATAGATTGCAAGAATTACGCTCAGAAAACCATACGCAAATGTTCTTAGCGTTCTTGCAGCTAAAAGTAGTTTGCCATCTTTAGACAACCAACGAAATGAAGCAATTATTTTGGTGTCCATTCTAATTCCATACGAATTTCAAGCTTGTACTTCTCTTTTGCATAGAGAAATTTAAAGGCTATTGGGATGATCGGTGTTATAATGGGATTTAAAGTCTTATCTTTAGATTGAAAAATGTCACCTGGGGTTATTTCTTCTTGTACTGCGCTGGTACATTTCATTTTTGTTATCTTGTATTTTTAAGGAATAGATCTGCTATACATTAGGAATAGTAAATCTGCATCCAGTTAATAAGAGTTCATTTCGTTGTTTGCGGATGAGTCTCAAGCCATTTACTGGCTCTAATGGATAGTAGTTCAAAGTTTTCTCTAAATTGTGGATCATCCCATTCTTTTCGTATCCCCATAATAACATCCTTA
>JBQCDO010000333.1:0-2915 GCA_051961195.1 Nitrososphaeraceae archaeon
AGTTCCTATGCAATACATCAACTATCTTATCCAGCAATATTGCCAAAAGTATATACTGATATGCCATAGAATTCCGCGCTGGAACATGAGGAATACGCAATAGCTATTCCATTTCTCAGTTCTTCACACGTGTGTTTATCTCCTTCATTGAAAACAAGGACTAAGTCTAATAGATCATAATTTATAAGTAGACTTTTTAGTACCAAAGTATACTTGGATAAGTATACAAGGTGTTGTTTGTCACTAGTTACTCAAAAAGATATCATCCACGTTCTTAACCAAAAATAATAAGGCTTATATATTGCATATATCACTTCGATAAGTGAATGGCAGCAAAGAAAAAAACCGCGAAGAAAGGTTCAAAATCTAAGAAGTAGGAATTAGGATTTTTTTTCAATATTTATTTTTTTATCTTTTTGATGAAGTAGTTTACTTGCCTCTAAGTCGATAAGATACTAGGTCCGACATATGTGAATAGCTAATGGGGTCTGGTTTCATCGTTAAACAGAAAAAAGATTGGGACGATGATGCGTTTAGAAAATTCTTCATCGACATGAGCATAATAGGCGATCTGTATGCTGTCAGAACAACACGTAACATAATCGAGAACACAGTATTAGATGATGTAGATAAAATAGGCAGCACCCCGTTTTTTAAATTTAGCTCAATTTTGAGGCCATTTTAATACTAACTACGAAGGGTATGTGAACAAATCTTATGCCGATCTAAAGTTAATATCAAATTGACATCATCTGACCACACCCAAGGCATCGTAAGTGGATTTTCTCAGAACGGCTCATAACACTAAATTTTTTGAAGCCGCAGTTTCTACAGATTGGACAGCTTTTTCGACTTTCTTCCATTATTAGATATGGCCGTTATAATAGATGCTATCGTCTATCATATAACCATGACCGTAAACAGAAATTATGGATTGGTTGGATATTGGCAGTATTACCCGCAGCATTTCCACTTTTTGAGAATTAAAAGTAGAAATACAATAATCTGAGAAATTTTTTCTGGGTTTGTCAATGCGAACACAGTTGAGACACTAGCCTACGAGTACATATGTGACATCATCTCTCCCATTCTCTTGGTAACGTGTCGTTTTACCTAACATTTGCAAAAGGGATTTATCCATACTCTCCATTATTCTTCCTGACGAATTATACATTAGCATTGTATAGGCTATATGTTTGGAGGGCCTGAATCGATGATAGCATAATTAGAAAAAAACTGCTTAGTCTTTAAACCAGCAAATCTCCTGTGAGAGCTATAGAAAAAGGATGAGATTGAGGTTGCATAGTAAAAGATAAAGCTTATGGTCTCGAACTGATGGCCTTGACCACATTGATTACGTCATTCAATGACTATATCTAATAAGAGGATTTAATTGTGAATGATGTCTTATTGTTTACGAGATATAAACTGGTGGTATATAGTAGTGTCTGATAATGACATAAAATATGTCGTCGAGCCATACACTAGACAGCAAATGATGGACATCAATACTGAATTCGTTGAAGTTACAGCACACGAGCATAGCGATCTTGAAATGCCAAGGTCATTCTGGAGAATAGATTATCTTACCGGGATTGCAATATATTGGAGCGACAAATATGATGATGTACAAGACCTGATAAGATATGCTGGAACTACCGAAAATTATCTTGCACAACGAGGATGCGAGAACATTACCCAAGAAGATGAAATGAGAAATAGATTTTCCTTCACACCTGCTGCAGCGCTGGCCGATACCTAAATGACATAATCAAAACGTACTCGCCTAAACTGAACGTATGCGATCTAATATCACTTAAACTTACAAGACGTTGATTTTCTTATATTGCGCTGAATATAGTTACTTCTCTGGAATCGTAAAATTAAGAAATAATTAGATTAGACTATCAACCCGGATTTCTAACTAGGTCTTTTCTGATCCGCAACCTTATTTAACATTCTTTTTATATTATTGATAAGTTAGCTGTTTTAGCTAACTTTATTATCGCTAACTAATGGAAATATCCAAGTGAAAATTTGAACTGCTGGAACGGATAGACATAAACAAAATAAGAAGGAAAGAAAGTGAAGAGTATATTTGGTATAGCGAAGATATGGGCCGACCTAAATTAAGCAGTATGATTAATCTTTGGTATATAAAATAAATTGAACGCGTTTGCTTGGTCTGATCAGTTACGAGTTTTGCTTTCTGACATATGTAGAATTAACCTTGTTCTATTCTTTATGTACAACTTATATAACATCGAATAACTAGAGATATTGCTAATTCAATAATAATCCCTATTTTGACAGTTATGATTTAAGCGATTGATCGTTCTAGATACTTTTGTACTCATTTCTTATTACTTCATATACTAATTAATAACAATGTAAATAAGTTATCAGTTATATTTTCTATTAAGGATCGAAGAGTCGCTTTTGATATACTTATTGATTTGTTCGCTAATGTATTGCTACTCTTCTATCGCCTTCTCAGTTCGCTCCTCAGTTCTTTCAGTTAACGTCAATGAATTAATCTCAAGAATGAAAAGTCTGTGGGAAGTATTCGACAATCGAACCAGATATCAATTTCCAATTTTATTTTAGATGAATCATAGGTCCTCCTGACATGACTTCTCGTTTTAATGGTTCTGGTTCAGATTCTAACGGTTGTTAATATTTTTCTTCGTTCCAAATTTTGTAAAGTATACAAAGAATGTACGATAGGTTTGCGGTTGCTTTGTCAATACTAATAATAATATTCTTGTAGGATGCTGATTGAGTTACTGATATCACAATCAAAGTCAGACATTAGCAATAATGAGCGTTGAACAAATACTGAAAGAGAACGTATGCTATTTATTTTTTGTAAAATATACATCAAGATAGCCGCATGAAGAGCAAATAAATACGGT
>JBQCDO010000334.1:0-15068 GCA_051961195.1 Nitrososphaeraceae archaeon
TATAGACTTCAAAATTCAAGAATATATCTCATACGTATGTTTCAGCTTGGGTTTTCGCTCCGGGTCACTCTTTTGCTATATAAGACTTTTCAGACAGGTTCGGAAGATTATCTACTCACATATTCGATAATAGTATATATATCAAAATCTCGATCCAATCCGTAGCAATAGAATCCTGCGGTAATTTTCCATTGATTACTCCAGACTCCTTAAATGAGCAGGATATCGACGAGTCATTCCTACAGATGCTTATTCCGTAGAGTAATTTAGGTCTGTTGATGTTGAATTCTTAATCTTGATTGTCGATTCTCTCTACTTATGGCGCAGTAGCATCTTAGATAAATTCGAGAGCTACGTTTGACTTGATGTCATACTATTCATATGTCCAAGGAATGGAATGGAATTGAATTGAATTCAACTCGTTCCTATTTTAACCTGACACATCAAGTAATAGTGTTTGATCTGCTTAACATATACCTATCAACATATTGAAACTAGGCTAAATCATATCTTAA
The DNA here is from genome assembly GCA_051961195.1 of Nitrososphaeraceae archaeon. Taxonomy (GTDB): domain Archaea; phylum Thermoproteota; class Nitrososphaeria; order Nitrososphaerales; family Nitrososphaeraceae; genus JARBAU01. Next base: position 516 of record JBQCDO010000334.1, read on the forward strand.
AATAATATCAATTAAGAGCCCATCATTCCAGGTATTTTCATTGGCGTCCTATATGCTCTGGTAACCATCAATCCATGATCGGCAATGACAGTCACTGACTTTAAAGATGAGTTATCTGGAGGTGAAAGCATTATCTTCTGTCCTGGTGAAAGTGAATTTATCCTCTCTCTTGACTTATTATCGTATATTACCGTAACGTTATTCAGAGCTAATTTTCCAGTATTTGTAACTGTTACCCTAGCCGTATTAAAGAGATTCTGATTATCTTTAATCGGATCTACGTCAAGACCAAAATTCTTCGTTGCAAGGGAGAATATAGATATTAGCAGCATTACTGAAATTACAGCAATTGCCGCGCTTATGGAGGCAAATACGATTGCCTTCTTATTCAATATTTGATTCAATGGTGATATGCCGAAAAGATATATAGGTTTGATCATTATACAGGGACCTCCGCGGCAATAATGCAACACCCCAAACGATTTATGGGATAAACCTCGCTCTAAAAATAACTATACAATATTATTTCCTCTAGCCGCTTATGGCTTTATAGTACTTGTCCAACACATTTGGGCTAGGCTTGTAGCTCTTAGACATAGTGTATTAGGAAATGGCTAAATATCACTAAGTAGAATTCAATTCATTGAACGTATTGTCGATAAAGTAAGACAAATAAAAATTCGTGCCGTGATCCAGCCATTGGCAGTAACAATAACCTGCAGAAAAAAGAAATGCGGCGGAACATTGACATTCAGCGCACACGAATTGAAAGTTGTACCAAGTTCGTTGTTCTGGCTCTGTCCTATATGCTATGAAAATAACATTGATAAATTGATTATTCTGTCATAATCCGACCAAACGTTAGATGTTGTGATAATGTATCTAGATTAGATTGCACATGCCAACTTTATATGGATTTAGAAACTCTCGATACGTCTATATATCGTAATTAGACTAATTGAAAGGGGATGAGGTAATATTCGCTGCTCCAATCTGAGTTTAAAACTATGAAGACCTCGCGACGAACCGACCTTTTTTAGTACTGAACTAAATTGTTGACGAGAATCTTTACGTGTTTGTTTTCATTTGGAAAATATTGACTAGGAGGCTCTCCTCCTCCAATCCTGAACATGTGAAACACAGAAGACCAATTCACAGTCTAAACATATTTTAATATAAAGTCGATGATACTTATCTTTTGTATGCAAATTGTTTATGATTATCCCTTGTACAGGCCCCCGTCTGAATCTAACTCAGTAATATTTCAAGTTACAATTGGTTGTTCGTATAACAAGTGCTCATTCTGCAATATGTATAGGACAAAGCAATATGCGGAACGACCGTTAGATGAATTAAAAAAGGAAGTAGATCTTGTTGCAGCCGAGTTGCCATCGACTAGGCGAGTTTTTTTGGCAGACGGAGATGCCCTCAACCTTCGAACAAACATCTTGAAACAAATTTTAGAGTATCTATATTTGAAATTCAAAAACCTTGAAAGGGTTTCATGTTACGCTATGCCTAAGAATCTGATACAGAAAAAGGATACCGACTTGCATTTGCTTAGAGAAGCTGGCTTAACAATGCTATATGTTGGTATTGAAAGTGGGAACGACGTTGTCTTGAGGAAGATAACTAAGGGTGCCAGTCAAAATGGCATAGTTCAAAGTTGTAAGAAAGCAAAGGAGCATGGATTCACTCTGTCATGCATGATAATTTTGGGGATTGGTGGCAAGAAATATTCTCGTCAACACATAATAGATACTGCAAGAATAGTCAGTAAGATTTCTCCTCATTATTTGGCTGCATTGACTTTACGGTTAGAGACTGGTGTTTACGATGAGTTCATGACCAAGTATTCTGATATATTTGATCCATTAGACGATTTGGATGTATTGCAGGAATTGGAATCTCTTATTAGAGAACTGGCCCCAAGAGATCCGATATTGTTTCGAGCAAATCATGCTTCAAACATCTATTCCATTGGCGGCACTATCCCGCAAGATAGGGATAGAATGTTAGCTTTAATTAATGAATTGAAACATCAGCCGGAAAGGCTAAGAGATAAGAATTTAAGACGATTTTAATGTCGCAAATCTGGGTTAGCCCATAGGGATTCATTTATAAAATTTCTACTAGTAGCAACACCGCAAATCTAACTCCAATATGGGTTTGTCATTAAAGCATTATCGCACATTAGTAGGATATTATTATAACAAAAGGTTGCGTCAGTAGTCTTGACCATCGCTTTATTGTGGACACAGAAGACTGCATTAAACAAGCCCTCACAAATACCTTTACAGCATGATATTTATCTGCTATAATTTCATTAATTAACGGTGTAGAGAAAAAGAAATTTAGGCGACAGAGATTGTTCTATATTTCACCAATGGTGTTTCTCATCTGGGATTAAACCAATCTGTTCACGTTCAAAATACCTTTCGAGTTCTTGAGTCCATTTTTCCTTTGCAGCACCACCACCAAGACCCTTTCTTCTCAACCAAAACGCAATGACGCTCAGCAAGAATACTGCGAACAGCATCGTTCCGAAGATGTAGACCATTACATCGTAGAATAGTGGGTCATATGCAGGTCCAATCTGCTTCATCAAGTTTTCGAATCCATAACTTACCATTGCCACAATGCCTAGGATAGCGCTCATTATCATATAGAGCAAATAAGGTCTTCGATATATACATTTTGGTTAAATTCAAGATTGCCAAGCCGTCCACCCCACACACTATTTTAGACTACTATGGATCTGGCATTTACTTTTACTTATTAACTATGTACTTCATTCGTAACAATAAGCTAAACTTTACGAAAGCATATTCTTAATATCTTCAGATTAACTTTGGCAGTCTATAATCTTGCGATTGTTTTGTTTTTTTGAAATATAAAAATAGTGATAGTTCCTGGCTTCAAGAGCTGATATGACTATTCCAAATACAGACTTACAATATCAATTCCAGTATTAAATCTCTAAAAATAAGTGAATCGTGATTTAAAAAAATTACCTTGATTACTTTGCTACTTCTCTTTTCTTGCTCCGACCCATAAGGAAGAATGCTCCTGCAACTCCACCAAATATCACTGCGATAACAATAATGAAAATCACGGTTTCATTGACGTTAGTTCCGAGCATAGGGGTACCTGATCCATAAGCACCAGCACTTTTAGCATTATTTATTTTTTCTCTCGCTAATTTTAACTGTTCTTCAATATTGCCTCCTGTCGGTGAACCGTACTGGGCTTTAGCTATCTCGATCGATGGCAAAGCAAACACAGAAATAGCCAGCGCTGCAGCAACCGCAATAGCCGCTATAGTAGGCTTGTTCATATAACATATTACGACATGATTCGATTATTTAACTTTTGTGTACATGAATAGATAGATAACCTTAAGTAACGTTTAAGAGAAACGGCTGGCCGTGAACAATTATGTCAAGAATGCATGCACATACTCATGGAAAGTCTCATAGTGTTCGTCCAGTTTCTATAAATGTCCCTAGTTGGCTAACACAAGATTATAGTCAAGTGTCATCTCTAATTCTTCAGTTATCCAAAGAAGGTCTGTTGCCAAGTGAAATCGGTGTCCGTTTGCGTGACCATCATGGTATTCCATTGGCAAAACCTATCATAGGCAAGTCGATAACAAAAGTGCTTAGTGAAAGCGGAATCTCTCGTGAAATGCCTGAAGATTTAGATCAGCTAGTGAAGAAAGCCTTAGGCCTTCAGAGACACTTGAGATCTCATAATACTGATCATAGAAATGTTCGCTCGCTGGAATTAATAGAATCCAAAATTCATAGGCTTTCAAGATACTACAAGGAAAAAGGAAAGCTTCAAAAAAATTGGAAATATGCGACTGTTATAGCGCAGCTAGAATAATAAATTGGCATGGGTAGAAAGGAACTCTATGAAAGGATAGGACAATTTAACGAAAGAATAGAGTCTGCAGTTGAAAACGAGAAAAGCATTGCAATAGTTGCATCTGTAAATCCCGACGGATTATGTTCTGGTAGTATAGCCGCAGCATGCATATCGAGACTTGGAGGAAGGTGCTTTGTCCGCACCGTTATGGAATTGACACCAGAGATGATAGCTGATCTGAAAGCCTCAGCCTACGACCTATTCATATTTATTGATCTTGGAGCTACAACGGTCAATAAACTGCGAGACTCACTGGATGCTAGATGGCTTCTAATCGATCATCAAAATATTTCAGATGAGGCTCAAGGAAGATTGACTGCAGATACCGTTATTAATCTAAAAGAGTGCGGAATTGATGGCGGAAAAGAAATCTCATCGGGAGGACTTGCGTATCTCCTTGCCCTTGAAGCGAGTAATAAGAATAAGGATCTTTCTAAGCTTGCAGTCGTATCAGCGTTAGCAGAAAAGCAAGATATAGGTGAAAAAAGGTCGCTTATAGGGATAAATTCTGAGTTTGTCAATACAGCTCAATCAATTGGCGCTCTTTCAGTTAAGCCCGGCTTGCTGATTACTGGAGAAACTATGCCAATTGCTGAAGCGATAACTTCCAATTTGTCTCCTTGTATAGATGGTTTAACCTGGAATTATGAAAATTCATACTTGCTGACAAAAAATTCTGGACTTAAATTAAAGAATAAGAATGGACAGTGGCGTATACTTGCAGAGCTCGATCAAGAGGAAAGAGGAGTTCTAACTGAAGCGATTATAAAATTTATGGCGACATCAGCTTACACAGAACTGCCACAACCCGAAGATCTGACCGGATCTATTTATAGCCTTAGAGAGGATCCAGAGACCTCTATTAGAGATGCCAGGCAATTTGTAGAATTACTAAAAGCCTGCGGATATGCAAACAAGGGCGGAATAGGTATAGGAATTTGTATGGGTGACAGGAGGGATATCTTAGATGAGGGGGAGAGGATATTTCTGGCCTATAAGGAGACCCTAAAGGAGAACATATCCAGAATTTTCTCCGAAAGATGGCGCTTTAACGACTATGGAAATTGCGTATATGTTTTTGGAGAGGGGGCTGTACACGAAACCATGATTGATTCAGTATGTTCGTTTCTGGTCGGATGTCTATCATTGAATAATAAAATTCTATTAGTAAGAACGATAACTAAAGACAACTCGCATTACAAATTTTGTATAACAAGAGGATTTAGATCGAAGTTTCCACTTATTCTTGAAGATCTAGTGAAAAGCTCTTCTGAACCAATAGGAGGTGCGGCGTGGGGCCGACTAAATTCGACTATCTGCGAGATTCCATTAAAGAAGTTAGACGATTTTATGATATCCATTAGAACAAAGATTAGGAACGCAGAATTTGAAGATTAGTGTTGAGTCTCACGTACGTTTGGAACTAAAATTCGAAACAAAATCGGAACTGTTTGCAATTATGAATTCGTTAATTCCAGATAATATTGGTTGTCCTGACGGACTGGTAATAGAGATGTATGATAAGCATAATTGCCTAATATTTGACATTTCGTGCAAGAGAGAAATTAGTGTTATTATAAGTACAGTAGACGAAATTCTAAGACACGTTGCAATGGCAAAACAGGTAATTTCCAATGCTTGATGCTAAGCTACTAAGGAATCCAAGTTTATTAAAAGACATGATTCAAAGGAGAAATTTGCAATTTCCTTTAGAAGATTTACTACAATTGGATTCAAGAAGGAGAGACCTGATCATCAAGGTTGATGAAAGTAGACACAGGAAAAATGTCCTAGCTGATCTGATCTCGACTGAAAGGAAGATGGATAATGCTGCTCTAGAGGAGATAAAATTAATGAAGGAAATCAGTAACAATCTATCTAAACTTGAGGCAGAAAAATATGAACTTGACGTAAAATTTAAACAATTAATGATGCTGCTACCTAATTTATTATTACCGTCTGTTCCATCTGGGTACGCTGAATCAGACAACGTATTCGTGAGATCTAGCGGAACCCTAAGGACTATGGATTTTCAACCCAAAGACCATGTCGAATTATGTACTTCCCTAGACTTGGTCGATTTCGAAAGAGCAGCCAAAATCGCTGGTTCCAGGTTTTACTTCTTGAAGAATGATCTAGTGCTACTGAACCAAGCATTGATACGAATGGCCTTAGACTTCTTAGCAAACAATTCATACATACTTTTGCAACCTCCATATATGATTAGAAAAGAGGCTATGGAAGGTGCAGTGATGCTAGGAGATTTCGAGCAGGTCATTTATAAGATTGAAGGGGAAGATCTTTTTATGATAGCGACATCTGAACATCCGATGGCTTCAATGCATATGAACGAGATCCTTGAAGGCGGCAGGCTTCCGATAAAATATGGGGCCATTAGCCCTTGTTTTAGAAAGGAAGCTGGAGCTCACGGTAAAGACATGAAAGGTATATTCAGGGTTCATCAATTTGAGAAGGTCGAGCAATTTGTTTACTCTCGCCCGGAAGAGTCCGAAAAACAGCACGATATCTTGTTAGCAACCACTGAGAATTTCTACGAATGCTTGGGAATTCCTACGCGTACGATGTTACTGTGTTCTGGAGATACAGGTAAGACCTCAGCCAAAACTTTTGACCTCGAGGCATGGATGCCGGGCCAAAACGCCTATCGCGAAATAGTCTCATGTTCGAATTGTATCGATTATCAAGCTAGAGGATTACATATACGGTTCAGAGACAAACCCAACGAAGAGACAAGACTCGTCCACACACTGAATAGCACGCTAATCGCCACAGAGCGTTGTATGGTGGCTATACTCGAGAACTATCAAACTAGCAGGGGGACAATTGAAGTCCCTTGCGTCCTTAGAAAGTATATGAATGATTGTAAAGAAATTGATCTTTAAGTTCTAGTCGACATCGAAATACGACAAATCGTGCTAGTATCTAATTCTAGTAAAAGTAAACTAACTGCGCTAAAAACTAAAATAAAAAGTTAGGAAGGTGTAGTTGTTAGATAACTTGCCACGGTCGGGTAGCGAAAGTTACACCTAATCCAGCGCCAATAATGATCACTTGATAGGCCACATTACCCCATGGAACAGGCTTAAGTATGACAGGGCCGGTTACTTGAACTGTTTGACCCGGACCAAGACCTGGACCTATGTGTTCAACGTTAAGCTGTGTATGAACGTGGTAAGTGCCAGGTTCCAATGCCCTTACAGTTATTGAGTATGGAATGCTTGCTCCTGCGGGAATATCAAATATATTTCCTGGAGGATCTCTTGAAATGAATTCCCATCTTGTCCCTGCATTTGTCGAATCACTGAATAGGGACAGCCATGCCCTTAGTGGTCGGTTAACCAGACTCTGAAGCGTTCCAGTCACGGTCAATGTATCACCAGTATGCATAGTTTGAGTCGAAAACGATTCGTCACTGATTCTCACAAATCGACTTTGTAGCTGAGCCTGTACTCCATGACCATGTGCCATTGGAAAGTATGCCAATATTGTAGACAAAACTGTTGCTGCAACTAGAGACGTCACTATATACGTCTTGCACTTAATCATGCCTTTGTATCTAGCGATACCAGAAGACTCATAGATATATATTTTTCTATATGAACCGCAGCTCTTTCTATGTTGATTTGACCATCTAATCTGGGCAATATTTAAGATCAGTGGGATCTGCTCGGGAACATATTAACACGGGGTTACTATCAAATGATATACCATAAGCACGTTAGCAGAAGAGACTTTCTTATAAAATCTGAATAGCAATATTTAAAAAGGTATTGTCTGAATAATAGATGAAATGACATTACCGAAGGGATGGGGCACAGGCGGAAGAAGAGGCGAGAGCAGAGACGATATCGAGAAGATGATAGGACGAAGAGTCGAAAACATGACTGGTATCTATGTCCTAGGATTTGCGCTTTGTTGGGTTGCTACTGCTGGAGGTGTATACGTGGGTGTTACTGTATATCCATGGGCATATCCATTACCTAGTGGCTTGTATGCATTGTCTGTGTTGACTGTTATTGAAGCATTGGGATTCTTCTTCATAATGAAGATTACTCGCGAAAAGCTTGGTTATGCATACTAGACTTTTAAATTTCTAGTTTAACTTGCAGCACAAGTGCCATTTTTTCTATCGGATATTTTTTCACTCTTTTTCTAAGTTTTGATACTTTTTTAAAAGATAGTGATGTTCTAAAAATTTGCCATCAAAAGACAACTAGCTAGTTGATTGCTCATAAATTTTATATATTACCTATCAGAGTACGTTACTAATGGTCTGGCTTCGACGCACAACGCACTACCTCTTCATAGTAGTAGTTGCTGTAAATAGCACACTATTGACTATTAATGCTGGAGACTATATCTTCTACACCGATTGGGCATGGACGTCATTTGTCGTATTCTCTATATCTCAATCGACAATGCTTGTGGTGGGGGCAATATACTATATGCTGTTTACAGGCGTGCCGGGTACGGCTACTTATTATGCAACCATTATGACGATATATACATGGGTTGCAAAAGGCGCCTGGTTCGCATTAGGCTACCCATACGACTTCGTCACAGTACCTATCTGGATACCCTCGGCAATGTTATTAGACTTGACTTATTGGGCGACTAGGAGGAATAAGCATGCTGCTATAATAATTGGCGGAACGCTAGTAGGATTATCTCTTCCAATGTTCAATATGATCAACCTTTTACTGATCAGAGATCCATTAGAGGTAGCCTTCAAGTATCCCCGTCCGACATTGCCGCCATACATGACTCCGATTGAACCTCAGGTAGGTAAATTCTACAATAGTCCTGTAGCCTTAGGAGCAGGCGCGGGGGCAGTGCTATCAGTACCAATTGCGGCTTTGGGTGCCAAACTAAACACGTGGACATATAGGTGGATGGCCGCGTGGAGTAAGTGGGACTAGGTCTTCCAATCTAATTTTCCTTTTTTTATTTTTCTAAGAATTTTATCGAGCTATATTCTAACAAATTCTAGAGTTGCGTTGTATATATGTATATATGTATATATGTTGCAATACACGTAGATATATCAAGTAAATACCGGTAAATCACAGCTTACCATCAGAAGAGGCTAATCTGAACCTTATATTAATTCAAATTTACAATTCAACTGCGATTAATTCTTATCCCTTATTATCCACGGCCTAGAAGTTCACAGTGCACATAATGATGCCGATCAATAAATATGCTGAATTTTCCTAACTCGACAAAGAGAGCATTTTTAGCGATCTATTCTAAGAGATTCCAACAATTTGGCTATATCCCCAGTTGGTACACCATCTTGGTCCATTATAGTCTGTTTGGCGGGGGGATTTTTAACGTAGCTAGGAATCTTCGAATCTATCCTCTCCTTATATGTTGGAATTTGCTCGTTTTGATAGAATAAACCTATCGGAATCTTGTCATCCCACTCATTAGACTTTTCAATAGCTTGCACCATTTTAGAATGAGTCTCTTCCGAGCGGACACGTCCGTCATATCCAGTATCCTCGAGTTTGTAAATCCTAGGTTTCTGCTTATGGGTATCCTCGTCGATATTACCCATTCCTTGGTACCATTCACGAGTATTAATATCGTTGTATGTAGGGCAGGGCTGAAGAACGTCCAAATATGCCAATCCGGGATGTTCAATAGATTTTTTAATGAGTTCCTTTAGGTGTCTCACATCATATGAATAGCCTCGAGCTATGAACGTAAATCCAGACACTAATGCAAGCGCTATAGGGTTAACGGAATTATTCACATTTGGTTTGGACAAAGATTTTGTTTTCATTCCCAACTTTAGTGTAGGAGCTGCTTGTCCCTTTGTCAGGCCATAAACACCATTGTTAAAGACGATATATGCCATATCCACGTTTCTTCTCCCTGCACTAACGAAATGTCCCGCACCGATGCCTAAACCATCTCCATCACCGCCCACGGCGATAACTTCCAGATCGGGATTCGACAGCTTGGCTCCTTGGGCAAAAGGTAAAACTCTTCCGTGTAGAGTGTGAATTCCATATGTATTAATAAAATGAGGCGTCTTACCAGAACATCCTATGCCAGAAAAAATAACAGAGTTATGAGCAGGGATTTGAAGATCAGCCAATGCCATCTGGATAGCGTTGAGAATCCCAAAATCACCACATCCAGGACACCAATCGTTATGAACATCTGTTTTATAATCTGCAAACTTAAGTGCCATTTTCTAATACTTGTCTCCTTGGAGCATTTCCACTAATTATTAGCTTTAACGCATTATAAATCTCGCTAGACGACATAGGCCTACCATTATATTTTACCACTGTGTAATCGATCTTACGTTTCAGACGTTGTTCTATCATTGATGCAAGCTGCGCAGAATAATTCATTTCTATATCGACCAAAATCTTGGAACCTCGTATCAACGTCTCAAGAAGGCTAGCCGGAAAGGGGTGCAGCAAGCGAAGCTGGATAAATCTCATCTTTTCTCCTTCCCTGTTCAGCTGATTCAATGCATCTAAAATAGATCCCTTTGTAGACCCCCAGCTTAGCACAGAAAGTACATCTTGATCCTCATTATTACCAAAAGCTATCGCCTTGTCTTCGTTTGGAATCTCTTCCAATGCTATGTCTAGCTTATTCATACGCTTATCCATCATATTGACACGATTATACGGATCCTCGGTAATATGACCTTCTTCTGTATGCTCATCTCCTGTATTCCAAAATATTCCATTTTGAGTTCCGAGCACAGCACGAGGTGAAATCGGGTTTTTGCCTAGCTTAAATCTCAGATATTTTCTATCCAATTTCTCACCTGCCATCGAAACCTTGTCTACAATTTGTCCTCTATCAATCTTAATTCTGTGTTGATCAAAATTCCTGCAAGTCGTAACACTATTTGCGATTGCCTTATCTAAAAGATGGATTACCGGCATTTGGTATTTTTCTGCAAAGTTGAACACCTTTATCGTATCATAAAAACTCTCTTCTATATCTCCGGACGAAAACACGATCCTTGGAAATTCTCCGTGCCCTGCATGCACGGCAAACAACAGATCTCCTTGTTCGTGTCTGGTAGGAAGCCCGGTCGCCGGACCTGCTCTCTGATACAACGAAATCACCAACGGTACCTCATTAATTCCGGCCCATCCTAATGCTTCAACCATTAACGAGAATCCCGGACCGGAAGTAGCCGTTGCTGAACGAACACCAGTCAAGGCGCCACCAATCGCCATGGTTACTGCTGCAATCTCATCCTCTGTTTGTACCACTAAAACTGAACCTTCTTCGCCATTATTCTGCTCCAAGATCTGGTTAGATTCTAAAAATTCACTATCATCACTTGCCGGAGTTATTGGATAGTATGTTTGGAATCTACAACCTGCTACTAGCTTTCCTAGAGCAGATGATTGATTTCCTTGGACTAGGATGGTGTTATCAAGAGGCCTTTTGTATTTCAATTCACGCGTCAGATCCTTCGAGCTAAACTGCAGTCTAACGTGATCATATACAAAGCCGGCAGCTGAAACATTATTTTCTGCAATTTTTGGCTTAGTTCTAAATATATATCTGATAGATTCGGATAAGATATGTTTATCAAAGTTGAGAATTGCCATTGATGCGGACAGTGCCATGACATTAACGGTTCTAGTTAGCTTGCTTAATGTATGATCTCCCATCTGTTCTGAGAATTGCTTGAGAAGACGAAAATATGGTATACCATAAAGTTTAATATTCTTTTCCTGGGCAAGGTCCAGCATACCTCTTACCGAGATGGCTCTTCCAGAGCTCTCGAGTATACTTGAAATTCTTCGAGCAGCATATTCATCTATAGAAGGCACTTCACGAAGGGTTGTTTCAGCCAAATCAGAATCATAAATTATAGCTCCACCTTCCTTCACCTCGCCAGCGTGAACAAAAACTGTCTCAGCATCAAAAGAAACTAAAATGTCAATTAAGTCAACATGAGAGTGTATAGGCTCATCAGAAACTCTAACTGTAAAGTAACTATGTTCTCCTTTTATATTAGAATAATATTCTCTTTTACCGAAAATATGAAAGCCAGCCTGAGCACAAGCTCTTGAGAAAATATTTGCAGCAGAATCTACTCCACTCCCCTGTGCTCCACCTATAACCCACGTTAATGAATTGTCCGCGTAATGGAACTGAGTCATTCATATAAATTTGAATTTTTCTTGCTTTTAATGCTTTAGTATTGGAGCATTGGATTATCCCCCGCCAGTAACGGCATCATACAAACAGCATTCACAGTTGTCTAGTTCTCCGCAGTATGGGCAGGCGCACATACAAGCTTCCATCGAGTTTCCACAGTATTCACATAATGTCCCGTCGCTACTGGATGTTTTTTCACTCATATGGGTTCAATCCTACTATGTTGTGCAGCTACCGCTAATATAGTTTACAAAATCAGTGTAATAGCGAATTGTATCCAGCAACTTATCTTTTTCTGCGGCCCTGAATCATCTAATTTGTCGCGGTCTGAAAGATTAATATCTATATAAGTGTTCTAAGAATTCATTCTATGGTAATATCTGTTGTCCAGCAAGAAACAAGGAAGACAAAATCTGAGGAGATCGAAAAGTCAAGAATTGCTCGAGGTACTACACTTGTTAAGCGCGGTTTTGCACGAATGCAAAAACATGGTGTCGTTATGGACATAACTAATTCTGAGCAGGCCCAGATAGCTGAAGACGCCGGTGCCGTTGCCGTTATGGTTTTAGACAAGTTACCATATGACGTACGAAAATTGGGGGGCGTTGCGAGGACTGCGAGTGTTAATGTGATCAGGGAGATAATTGATAAGGTCACTATCCCAATCATGGCAAAATGTAGAATTGGCCACGTTTCTGAGGCTCATCTTCTCCAAGAAATTGGTGTCGATATGATAGATGAGAGTGAGGTATTGACACCAGCGGATGAACAGCGACATATATGGAAATGGGATTTCACGACACCCTTCGTTAATGGTGCGAAGAATCTTGGCGAAGCTTTGCGAAGGATCGAAGAAGGGTGTGCGATGATTAGGACCAAAGGAGAACCTGGAACAGGCAATGTTGCAGAAGCGGTCTCACATATAAAGCTGGTTAACTATGAAATTCACAAGATCCGATCCCTCCATGGAGACAAGCAAGAATTACTTAATATAGCAAGGGAACTGAGAGCCCCCTTTCCCCTAGTAGAAGAGATTTCTCGTTTAGGTAGATTGCCTGTTGTTAATTTCGCCGCCGGAGGTATCTCAACTCCAGCAGATGCGGCCTTTCTTATGAATTTGGGTTGCGATGGGGTCTTTGTCGGATCCGGAATTTTTAAAGCCAACGATGCATCTCAAAGGGCAAGAGCTATCGTTCTCGCTACTACGCACTTTGACAATCCTGAGATAGTTGCCAAGGCACAAGGCATGATTGATGAAAAGAAATCAATTCTTGGATTGGATACAAAAAATCTTGACCTGAGAATGCAAGAAAGAGGACCAATTTGAGGAATTCTGTTAATATAGGCGTTCTAGGTATACAGGGCGACATCGAAGAGAATATTTCCTGTACCAGATCTGCCATGAAGAAAGCTAGACGAAGCGGAGAGATTAAAGTTGTTCGCTACTCTGAGGATATTGAAAATCTAGATGGCTTGATCATTCCAGGCGGTGAGAGTACTGTAATGAGTTCGCTTATTTCAGTCCAAGAAAAAGTTTTCCAGTCTATCAAGAGACGCATTTCAGAAGGTATGTCCGTAATGGGTATATGTGCAGGTATGATACTACTCTCTAGAAAAGCCCACGACCGAGTTATAGGAGAGACAAAGCAGAAATTTTTATCTGCATTGGATATTACTGTGGAAAGGAATGCATTTGGTAGACAAAATGATTCGTTCGAAACCTATTTGAACATACCCTTAATTGGTAAAAGCAAAATTAAGGCCATCTTCATAAGGGCTCCGATAGTGACTGAGATTGGCATAGGAGTGGACGTCATAGCGAAGTTTAATGAGAAGATCGTTGCTGTGAAGCAGAACAATATTGTTGCCACTTCGTTTCATCCGGAATTAGTCGATGACAGGTTACACACATTATTTATAAAAGGTATCTCAAAGGCTTAAATTTTATAATCTGATATTGATCATCAACTGAAATGCGGGGGGTGGGATTCGAACCCACGAACCGCTAAAGGACGGGATAACCCATTTCTTAAGATCTTAAGTCCCGCGTCTCCAATTCATCAAGTCATATTTGGCCGGGCTCTACAACCCCCGCATCGTATCCGAATTATTTAGATCTACGTAATTAAAACCTTGAGTTATTATCGTTGGGCAGAGCATTGTGGAAACTAACAATAATAACGTGATCTGTTATGTTTTCCAAGGCCGAGACCGCTAGTCTGGCGATGTTAATTCCCTTATGTATCTTTTGACAAAGTATGAGTTGCTAAGGTGCTCAAAACTAACTATAAAATATGATACAGAAGACGATACGGATCACAATCTTATATGTTGAACATTTTAGAGGATAACAACATTAATGAAACCCTGATGTCATGTAGAATTCTTGTCGCCTTGGTAGCTCAGCCTGGTAGAGCGTTGCCTTGGTAAGGCAGAGGTCCCGGGTCC
>JBQCDO010000335.1:0-7530 GCA_051961195.1 Nitrososphaeraceae archaeon
CCGGCGTACTTAGTGGATTTGAAAAAGTAATTAATGTAGGCCAACCGTTAGTAAAGAATTTGACAGACCAAGCTAAAAAATATGTTAATAGTCCGACAACTGGCATAACTAATTGACCACATACGAGTCAGTACAGTTAGTACATACTGATTTTAGTTTGGAATCACAAAGTAGTATCGTCTTTTTAGAAAGTAATAGTCGACAAATTCTTTGAACAAGGCTTCAAACCAGATAATATACAATGGCAATTACTGTACGTCTTCTAAATTGTATATGCTGGTTCTTAACTGCTTATGTTAAAGTAGATAGTAACAGTATGCTGCGGAAATCTTTTGGCAGACCGAGCCTAATTTTCCAAAAATTCCGAAAGTCTTACACCTTGGAGAGTATATATGAAAAGTTTGATTTTCGGAATTAATTACTATCGTTATTGGTATTTTTAAAAGCCCTCTTCCTTCTATTACTTGTTCTTATTTCATGCGTATCAGCTGAAATAATTTCTATCAACGTCGCCTTATTGTTTGAATTAGCTTTTGGCCGGAGCAATCTTCCAAGTCTTTGGATAAATTCTCTACTGCTACCAGTTCCGCTGACAATAATCCCAACTTCAGCGTCTGGAACATCAACTCCCTCGTCCAAGACCTTGGATGTGACTATGGCTTTATATCTCCCATCCTTAAATCCAGATAAAGCATCTTGCCTCTCATCTTTGCCTGACTTGTGAGTAATAAATGGTATCAAGAACCTATCTGATATATCATACACCAATTTGTTGTGTTGAGTAAATATAATTGTCTTACGACCTTGATTTTCACCTAATATTTTTCTTAATTCTTCGATTTTTGATTTGCTATTTAACGCAATATCAATGGCCCTGCCCCTAGCAAGGACTGCCTCTCTGGCAACTCTGTTCCTGCCAGACATCATTATTAGTCTTTGAAACGCACCAGCATATGCCATCCGTAATCCTACTTTTTTTAGCCCGATTCGGTAAATGCCAATCCATTTGTTATATTCTTCAATCTCCTCAGGTAGCATTTTTACCTCTCTTCTTTGAATTTCATACAAAGCTAGATGTCTATTTTTTGCAAGATCTCGAGGATGAGCCTCATATACTACACCGCCAACAAGTCTCGGTAAATCCTTATGCAAGTCGTCTTCTCTTTCGATTGTAGCAGTTAACCCCAAACGAAAGGGAGAAGCAAATTGTTCAGCGATTGATCTGTAACCGTGTGCAGCCAAATGATGAACTTCATCAAATATCACTAAACCAAATCTGTTACCTAGACTCGCCGCCCTTAAATATGCTGAATCGTATGTCGAAACCGTTATCGCTTGAATATCGTCTGATCCTCCACCTAGATTACCAATTTTAATTGTGTCAGAATGAGAAAAAAATTTTGTAAGTACTGAGGTCCATTGATCCATTAGATCGATCGTGGGTACTATTACGAGTGATGATGCATTTACTTTTTCTATAGCTTTTACTCCAATAACTGTTTTACCTGACCCAGTTGGCAATACTATGCAGCCTCTTTTATTTGCCTTATCCCAATTGTCAAGTGCATGTTTTTGGTAGTCTCTGAGGAATATGTGATTGTGATTATCTAAATTTTGGTTCATTAATATTTGGGGTGATGGAACTAGGTCTAGGACTCTATCTTCGTAAGATAATTCACTCTGTGTTAAATAATCTATAATATTTTGATAATACAATGCCTGTGCTCTAAAAACACCCGACCTCGAATCGAATGTGGAAAACGGTACATGGCCTATGCCAGAAATTAATATTGTACCGCAGTCATATTTTAGTGTAATTTTGAGCACGACCTTTATAGAGATATAGACCTATTAGAATTCTTATTTACTTTTACATTTTCCTATTATTAGAACACTATTTGCTGCTCTAATCAATTTAGTTATTTTTCGTTACCGTATGAGAAGTAATGACCGACGTAAAAATGAATATGATAATAGTTCAATCGATAGCTTAACCTTCTAGAGGTTTAAAGAACTACTAATGTATATAAGATCAGCTTGAGTATGAATTCTACAATAGCTGTTCAGTATACTTGGTATTTAATCAAAATATAACCAAAGTCACTATATTTTGTCTAATTTCAGAAAGATTAGGTAATCAGCCTATGCAATGATGCTTTACACAGAAGGAATATTGTGAGATACTTCTTCTAGTACCGGCAAGGCCCCTGATGGGCTCTTTTCAATAATTTCGTCTATTGTCTGATTCATGGCAGCTTCAGCAATATCACTTGAATGTTCAGCGGTGCGTCGTATATCTTCTAATATGAGTCTGATATTAATATTGCTTAGAGGATTGCGAATAGTCTTTTTCTCTTCTTCTTTGTCCAATAATAAGATTATATCGTTTTCTAACTGGCGTAAGCTTTTTGCCCTATCCACAGTCTTATCCGCAAGTGTATAATCCCGTCGCAAAAAAGCTTCGACTGCATCGTTTAGAGCAGTTAGTGATATCTCACTCATTTTCTCTATTTTGCGAAATATCTCAATTGGTATTTTTTCCTTGATCTTGAGGCAGCTATCGGCAATTCCATATGCATGATCTGCTATTCTCTCAATGCTCTTTACGGTGACTCTGTAACTTAGACAGTCAGAAGGTTTCCTCAGACCTATTTCTCGAAGTATTCGTTCATTTTGCGATGCTATAACTAGGTTTCTCAAAATATATAGACTGAATCTATCAACTTCGTCGTCTGATTTTATAACCCCTTCTGCTATTTCATAATTCAATTCAGCTAATGATGATAGCGCATCTCTATGCATTGAGGAAGCTATTAGAAACATCCTTCTGATAGCTGTATTTACAGATAGTTCTGGAATACTGATTAAAATCTGAATAGTTATAATATCAGAAGCATCAGCAATTATTTCTGTTCCCACCAGATTTCTACGGATAACTTCTCTAATAGCATCCCTCTGAATCGGATTAATTCTTCCTATTTTTGATTTTAGGTGAATGACACTATAACCAGCGAGATATATAGAAACAACCTTACGTTTCAAAGACGCCGAGTCTTCATTTTGAAGTACTAATGCAGTAACTTCGTCCGGATAACCACCTGAGGCCGCTGTCCTTCCTCTTCTGGGTTCGGGTAATATGGACAATGAATTGTTTGCCTCACGAATAATTACTACTGGATCACCCGCTTTTAGACGCATTTCGGTTAACCATTTTTTTGGTAGTGATAAAATGTAGGTAGATCTACCAGTAAATTGTATTTTACGTACTTCACTGTTTTTAGAGCCAGGATCGTATGAGCTCAATAAAGAGGGTATGTTACGCACGAATAAACATGTTATGGCAATTGTTCATATAGAACTATATAGCCATAGTCTAGTCTATATAGACCCTCCATTCAAACGTTCACTGTGACTGGGTTAAATACCAGTTGAAATTCCTTTCAATCCTATAATAGTTCGATTCAAACTAGAACTTCCGCTGTTTTACTGGGGCCCGGTAATTAGATTTTCAATCCTATAATTGTCGATTCATTACTAATTATAATATATCAATAATGCAATATGAATTTTGTAAAAGCTTTAACGTCAATCCAAATAGTGATCAAGTATATACAAAAGCTTTTAAAAACTGACACAATTGTGCAAAACTGACAAAAGGTATGCAAATCCACATTCGAGAAGTCATGTAAAGCACCAATAGGTGCGAAGTGCGGGATTTGAACCCGCGATCCCGAGCTTGGGAAGCTCGTACCTTAACCAGGCTGGGCTAACTTCGCAATATTCATTTTAAAATTAGAGGCCAAAAATAATAATCTTACGAATATACATTACACTACACAAGCCCTTATGAATGCCGTGTCAATATGATATTTTATATTTAATCTGCGTTACCATTCGATTAATTGTTATTCTGCTGGTGAATCGGCATTTACTGATCTAGTTCATCTAGATAATACTAATAGGGATTTCAAACTAAACCAATACCATAATTCTATTAAGTTTTGAATTAAGCAAAGAATCTACATTGTACCATAATAAAAATTTAAATTCTAATATAAAAAGTGCCCACAAACGCGATAGACCTACTTACAGTAATTATTTATGGTCCATATTTAATAAATAATCAATTGTCGAATTCAAATAAGGATAGCGAAAATATAAATGCAAATAAACCCCTTGCAAAGCTTACTGAATTTGATGTTAATATCCGTGGAGCATTTTTCGTTAATTTTGTTTCCATAGATGGAATAATTAAAGAAATAATATCATATCATTTTTGCTCTGATAGTGAAAGTGAAGACAAACGTAAACAATTCATATCACTCTTCTTAAACGGCAGATGGTCAGTTTCATTGGAAACTCTTCATATACTTGAAGAAATTCTAAAGCATAATTACCCAGATTTGATCCAGCAATACTCAAAGCTTGTAAACGAACTTAGAGAGATCATGAATTTCGGAAATTGGTTATTTTATTCAAATCTTGATATATCCAAAGGATATCTTACAAAGATGGATTTTACAAACGAAGACAAAATTCGATTAATATCTTACGATAGTACAGGACATACAAATTATAGGGAAATAACAAAAGCTGAAATGGACGAAAAACTTGTTGATTGTTTAGAAATCTATCTTACACTTGAAGATATCCTGGCTGAGGTTAGAGACAGGGCGTTAACCGGTCGTCGTAATTAATCTGTATAGTGAACTACATAGTATAATCTTTTAGCGGAGTCTAGCTATATAATGCGCATTTTTTTCTCTGCTATCAGATTAATCAGGTCTTAATGTTAAGACGCCATTTATGTTTCTAGACATGGGATTAAACTGGCTGACACCAGCAAGGCCATACATAAGAATTTTTGATGGAAGCGTAATAGCATATCAAAAAAAGATAGCTTGTAAATAACCTAGACAGTCATTAGTGATAAACTTATTAACATTCTTTGTTCGATTCATATGAATTGAAATCTTCCTAACCAGAATCTATGTGAGTGTCTATTCAACCTACAAAGGTACAGGTTAGTATTAGGCGATGGAAAAAAATTTCAATAAATTATTCATTAATGGTTGTCCCGGATTGCAAATGATAATTAAATTCTGCTTCGAATGTAGAGTACTTGGCTAAGTTTTAAAGCCTAGTCATGAAATTAAATTCTCCATGTGATTTAGCAGCAGAAATTGTTGAGTTTTATTTAAAAATAGGATAGAACCCTTTATAATATTTATATAAGTGAAATGTCATAATAATATTACTTATTCTTAAAGATGATGAAAAATTCAACTATCTGTAAGATGTGTAATAAAGATGGTAAGACCATAACAGATCCAGAGTCTGGAGAACTCATTTGTAGTAATTGTGGTGTGGTTATATTAGATAATGTTCAAGAAAATCGTGCCGAATGGCGTGCATTTAACGTCGATGAGGCAAAGACGAGAAGCCGAGCTGGAATGCCTATCTCTTTGGCAAGACATGATATGGGGCTTGCCACCATTATCGGACGGGCAGATAAGGATGCTAGTGGCCGTGGATTAGATGCTTCGGTTCGTTCTACCATGGACAGGCTTCGAGCATGGGATTTTAGAACTCAAGCTTATTCTCCTGCAGATCGAAATTTGCGCCATGCCTTCAGTGTGCTTGAAAGAGTTAAGGATAAATTAGCATTATCAAATCCAATCGTGGAAAAGACTGCTTATATTTATAGAAAGGCTCAGGAAAGAGGACTGGTGCGTGGAAGGACGATACCCTCAGTATTGGCAGCATCTGTTTATATCGCTTGCAGAGAAATGGGGACTACAAGAACGCTAAACGATATTGCAGTACTAAACAATATCAAACGTAAAGAATTAGCAAGGACTACTAGGCTGCTAATATTGGAGCTGGATCTTAGAGTACCGATGGTAGACCCAATGAAATGCATTGCAAAGGTAGCTAATAGGACGAGGTTAAGTGAGAAAACAAAGAGGCATGCAATGGATATCATGAATCATGTTACTAAAAGCGGCATATCAGCCGGCAAGGATCCTATGGGACTAGCAGGTTCGATACTTTATCTGTCTTCCAAAAATTCTGGCGAGAATATAACCCAGATAGATATTGCCGAGGCCGCCGGCGTAACTGAGGTAACGATTAGAAATAGATTCAAAGATCTTAAAAATCGGCTCGATGTAAATTAGATTGTTTTTGTATTATTGTGAATAATCCTATCTTTGAGCAGATGATATTAAAGTATGTCCACGTTCTATGTTCTTGATATAACGAGATTTTAAATTCTCTCGTAAAATGGTAAATTGTATACAACGTTCAGTTATTATTGCTGTCTGTGTCCACACTTACTACAGAATTTAGCATTAATCAAAATCTGCGAATTACATACATTACATATTTTATAGTTCTGTGTATTTGTTACTAAGCTTGTAGATCTTCTAGTGTACAAGCCATCACCACGTTGTGGTTTTGGTAGTGTATACTTATCTTCCTCGTACTCATTTTCCCGGCCAGTATTATTTTTTCCAACATTGCCACCAGTATCTATAAAGCCTCCAATACCGAAACCTGAACTGGAGGTCGCACCGGAGGCAGAACCAGGCAGCATTTCGCCACCTGTCGAATCTTTCATTGATGTCCCTTTCTGGATAGACGTTTTCAATTCTAAAAGGACTCTAATCATAAGAAAATTTGAAGCCGAAAATGAGATGAGATATTTCAAGAATTTAGAAATGTATTCTTTTTCATTCAGTTTTTCTTTCTTATGCTGCTCATTTGATTCTAAAAAATCCCTATAGAAATTTGATGTATCATTATTTTGACTTCTCAGCTTCTCAGACAATGCTCCAAGTACATCTACACCAAAGGACAATGCTATTCTTAGCAATAAACATACTTATTAATTAATTCGTTGATGATGAATTTGTATTTACAAACCTGAGAAAGAGATTAAGTAAGTAGAAGACTGTGACTAATCAGTTTTGAGATACATGACTTCAAACGAGGAACAGTGTGAATCCGTTAGAAAAACAATATACCTATCACGTTAACTCTGAAAATAACTTTGATTAATCAATACCAATCGGCGCGTCACAATTTCTTGATGTTTAGTAGATTTGGTAGTCTTTATCTAATGTCTTTGTTTGAATTAGATAGTTAGTCAATTCCATACCAAGAGACATCGAAATCATAAAGTATTCGTTCGAAATATTAACAATGAAATTTAGATAATACAAGAATTCGCGTTATATTGCTTATGTTAATTTCTGTATAAAATTAATAAATTAGTTGTTAATTGATTATGACTGTGCAAGACCAATCTCGAGGTAGCAGAATGAAAGATTGACTAGGAAATAAAAAGGCAGCTTACATTAATAAAAAAAGTCGAATAACCTACAGGGATTATATAATTCAGTAGAATATTGTACTGTAGATGATGATATTTCATTACATGGAATAAAGTGAATAATCCCATAGGGACAATGGCTTGAGAATCAAACAAGTTTATGACATCTACATAGTTCTACATAGGTCTACGTG
>JBQCDO010000336.1:0-2120 GCA_051961195.1 Nitrososphaeraceae archaeon
GTCTTTAACTCGAGTGCATGATTTGATGCTAGCAGAGAATTACTTGTTTGTTTTAATTCCTCTGTTTTTAAAATCAGCTCTTCTGTCCTTAATTTAAGCATCTCTGCTACTTCAGTTTTTGGATTCATATTATTATTATTCTAACTTCCATAGTGTCAATGGTCTTATGGGAAAGTGGTCTTCCTTTACTTTTGGGTTTATTGAATATTTCAGCCGATTTGAGTTTCATCTTCTTCTACCATCTCTATTCCTATATCTATCTCTGTTACATCTCTTCCTTTTTTTGCTGCAGTAAACAATCTCTCTGCATTTTGATAGTTTAAGAATTTTGTATCTTTGATAGTAGAAATAGAGGTACCGCGGTTATCTTCAGAGAGGCTTTCTGGTCTAGCCATATCAAGATATGCTCATCATGTCATATAATAATTACTTTTCTTGCATCGATCCATGGCTTATACTTCTAATTGATGAATGATCCTTATTACTTTCCATAAGACCATGCTACAGGAACGAATTGTATAAGATGTACTTCTAGAATGCAAGATAGTTTGCCGGCACTTTTGTGTGTTATTTCCTCAGAATATTGAATATTGTATCCCAGTTGTTCTCACTTGGCGCTATATATAGCTTATATGATGTATTATACTACAGTAACATGTCTACTATAGATTCATGGGAACGAACAGTATACTGTCTTTTCTGTAATTCCATGGCGACACTCAAGCCAACTAAAACCAGGCGTATAATGCTGCGATGTAACGTCTGCGGCGTATTAGTATTCGCCAATGGAATATACTCGCAACAGAGAATCCAGACATTGCGAGACTATCAGTTTACATCTGTGCGTGGTCTAGTATGAAACAATACTCTTGGTATGATCATTCACTGCCCAAGTAGCACTGTATTGTAGTTCACAGGCTTGGATTAGTATTTCTTGATTTGTTCGAAGGTCAAATCACAAGTAACAAAATGACAGAATCGAGATAGGATCGCCGGCAAGCAACGTGAATTCAAAGAAGCAATGATGACGTGACTAACAATCTTGATCGCTGCTTCCAAGCAGGAAATGACGATGGAAGAAATAGTGGATTCAGTCAGAGTGAATTCGATAATTGTGGCCCTTCATATGAGCATGGATTCATGAAGTGCTGTATGTCAGTAGAAGGAAATACAAAAGATGTATGTAATAGTGCTGAAGACGCTGCTTAGGCAAGGTCGTCTAACTACTTTTTTCTCTTTCTCTCATTCTGGTCATGGCATTTGCACTTCAGTTATTCCGATATACAATGCAGCAACATACCTTCTATTCGGTTCAAATAAGGAAGGTAATGGCCCGTTCAACTGACAGTGCAAAGTTGAGAGAACACAACGTTCAATAGATTGGAATCTGCCTCAGTATGTTAACTTTCGTAATGACTCTAACTGGAGAACCCACTCTAAAGACAAGATTTATGAAAACGCTGTCCAACTATTGGACTGTCTTTGGGGTAATATCCGCTCTTACTATTTGCCTAGTTCTTGAAGTATCTATTGTGAATGTGTCAGGATTTTCAAATCCACATAATTCTGCTAATGATATCCCGATATATTCTGCATTAAGTGTATTTAGCATAGTTGCACAGTTGATTATCTTGAACTTTGTTTATATTAGAAGTGTTCCTTTTGAAAGGTCTATACTAAGGATCATGTATAAGGCAATGGTGCTGACTCAATTGGCTATTATTATTATTCTAGTAATAATTCTGATTGAAACAAACTTCACACTTTCATATCATCTTGTTAGTCTAGAATTGGTATTTATGATAAGCTCCGTAACTGCAATAGCAGTTATGGGCATATTATCTTACAAGTTCATAACATGGCTAAGATTGGATAAGAGCAGGATCACATTTGCTTATTTGTTAGCAAGCTTGAGTCTTTCGATTAATGCAGTAATTGGAATGATATACGTATTAGATCAGTTTGTATACGTCTCTGATGTAATTCAACCGAGTCTGTATGGAGGAGTTGTTATGCATACCCATTATTCATCATGGACTGTCTTGTACACCATTTCCTCTGGACTTACGTTCGTACTTTTTTGGTTAGGGACTGTCTTTTTATTACAAAGCTATCGGAAA
>JBQCDO010000337.1:0-8436 GCA_051961195.1 Nitrososphaeraceae archaeon
GATAGACCTTTTTTTCTTCCCAATCTTGTTATGAATCTAATATTACCTAATCCCTCCTCATGAACTGAAAATATCAAAATTCTTTATCTATTGAACCTTGCTTAACATTGGTAATCAATATGTAATCTTCATAAGCTAGGATTTTAGAGATGAAATGGGCCAGATTTGTAAGAAAGCCGCGATATCCTTTATTGGTCCATGGACCTCGATCTCTTGAAAGTCATATCCTTTGTCAGGACAAAGATTCTGTCTCTCTTTATTAACCTTGGAGGACGGTCTTTTAACTACGGTATTATCCAGTGTGTTTATAGCAGCCTTCATATCATGTGTATTGGCCGCAGTTATAACAACAACAGATAATAGAAGACCTTGTCCATCAGTCAATAGATGATGACGTTTTGTTCCTAACTAACTTACCTCTGTCTGTAGGATTAGGTCCAATCAGTCATTTCCTCTCTAAAGGCGCCTTGCCCTCTTAGTATATCAAAATTATTCTGATGGGTCATTTCCAAAATCACTTTTACCTTCTAGAATACTAACTCTTGTATAAATTTAAAAAGTTCAAGTACTGGTATCTTATTTGAAAATTACTGTATCTTGTCTTCTTCTTTCCACTTCTCTCCACTCTCTGATTATCCAGACCACAGTAGATAAAGTATATGTTGGGATCAAATCTCCTACGAACGGAATAAATTCAAGTGTATTTATGGCGGTGGACACTTTACTTCTCGTGATCCTAAAGAGAAGACTGGTCAGTATAACGTCAAAAATATCTCCGACAAGAGGTACATCAAAAATTGGAGCTGCAATATAGTCTAAAAGATCGCCAATTAAAGATATTGTTAATGCACTTGCAGCTCTCAATTTGAACGTCGTATGATGATATTCGCTAATATCGTATTTGTTAACTGACATTAATTTTCGCATGTTATTAATTTATGCATTAAAGAATATATAGCTATCACTAGAGATATGTATAATGACACTGAGATATTACTCCCATATTCCTTTGTTAGAAAGGATCTGGTCTAGAGTGTTCAAGTATATAAATATCTTTAGTTAGCACTTTCAAATAGTTACAATATCTGTTTTATTGATATATAAAAAATGCAATAATGAATTGAATCGTAAAAATAATTATAATAATATACCAAATAAATTAGCATCAGCATGGTCTTTTAGAATAAAGCCTAAAATAACACCCCTTATTGGCGACATATACTTTGATAATGAATGTAATCAAGTAATGACGGAGTTTTTTTAAACTTAAAATAACGATCGCCATCCGGATCAATGGATCGAATATTTAATGACAAGGTACTAAACTCAAAGATGACATCTGCAACCATTTCGAGAGCAGGATGACCTATATCACAACTGACTCAAATGACAACAACTTGTATGTTCTAACATATTTCGATGGCAAGATATCTACAATTAAGCTAGTTGGTAAATAACACATAACACATTGAGCAGATCGTTTTTGCAAGGTTAATAATGCAGTTTTCTCATTAATTCTTTCTATTTTGTAATTCCTTACTTATTTTATTTTATGCCTAAAACCTATCTGACGCTGCTCGAAAAATTCGTTGCTATTGTGAAGCCCGACTAATTCTATAGATAGTTCCATCATCGAATGATAAAACATACAGCATTCCATCTGGCCCTGTCTTAATATCGGTTATACTATTAAATCCCATTCCAAACCTTACTGCGTCTAATTCACTCTTGTTATCTGCTACTAAGTCCGATAACCCTGCAGATTTTTGATTTATGTTAAATTCTATTCCAGTTCTATCTTTATTAACTTTAAAGAAATATAGATTGCCATTATTGTAGTCACCCACAAAAATGTTACTATCATAATTAGGACCTAGTTTTGAAGATTTCAAAAATTCTATTGCGGTGACTGCGACAGGATTAAGCCAACTAAAAACGGGATCAGCATAATGAGATCCAGGAAAATTAACTAAATCGTTTTCAGTTATACCGTCACTTCTAGAAAGAGGACCCATAATTACTTTCCAGCCGCCATTAAATCCTGGTTTGACCAAATTAATTTCGTCATAAGTGTTTTCTCCATTCTCCGTTTCCCAAAGATTACCTGTCACAGGATCAATAGCGATCCCAAAGCTGTTTCGAATGCCGTATGCGTAATATTTATGCATTACAGCAATCTCATTATTTGCAAAAGGATTACCTTTTGCTGCAGAACCATCCATAGGACTCACTCTAAAGATGACACCTGTATCATCAGCATCGGGCCCATCTTTGATATTTTGAAGCTTACCATTATGTCTTAATTCACCAATTATGGTATATAGATAACCATCATTACCTATGATTAGTCTTCCGCCATTGTGATTGGGTCCAGGCAATCCAGGAAGATCCAGGAATAATTTGGGATTAACTAGTGTTTGACCATTCCAGTCATAACGATAAATCCTATTTCTAATGTCTTCCCCTTGTGACTCCGTATAGTACAGGAATACCTCTTTATTATTAGTGCTATCAGTTGTATTCATAATCGCGATTCCAAGTAAACCACGTTCGCTCCTTACATCAACTGGCGCATGTAAGATAGATTGCTGTTGTAGTTGACCATTAGATACTAGCCTGACATTTCCATCTTTCTCCAAGACCAGAATATTATTGTCATTTAAAAATGCCATACTAGTAGGAGAAGACAAACCACTAACTACTGATTCTACTCTTAGGGTAGGATCGTTTAGAATCGTTGGTTGTGCTGACACATACTGAATCGTAGCGGAATAACCAAAAATAAATCCAAGAGTAACGGCAATACTTGTAATGAGAACGGTCATTATGAGAGTTGTTAGATATGATACTCCTTTCTTTTCCATGCTTATTATCTAGTGTGTTTTTATGCTCTATAAATACTATCATCAGTCATGCTGGCTACAATGTTAACATTACTATTGTTATTAAATATAATTCATAGGTTTCGGATCAAAGACCACTGAATGACGAGTGTGTAATATATAAACAAATAACGGTTGAAGGCTGATTCTCACGGAACTCATTTGTATTGTTTATTGCTCATTTCAATCGCCGATGGTATCTTATTTGAAAAGCTTAAACAGTTCAAGGTTATATTGTAGGCCTAATTAATTACAAATAGTTATAACTCATTACCTTTCTTGAGCAGTTGGTCTTATCAATATCTCATTTACATTAACATGACTTGGTGTTTGTATGGCATATAGTATTGCATTTACGATGTCTTCTGACTGTAATGTTTCCATCTTCTTTGTAGCTTGTATGAATCCTGTCATTGATTCATCCGTTATTGATTCTAATAATTCGGTTGAGACAGCTCCTGGTTCAATACATGTAACTCGTATGTTGTACTTCGGACTTAATTCTTTTCTCAATCCTTCGCTAAATGCAGTTATTGCATGTTTAGTTGCGCAGTAGACACTTCCTCCAGCAAATACCACTCTACCTGCTACCGAAGATATGTTGATTATGTGTCCTGATTTTTCATCTAACATATAAGGGATTACCGCAGAGGTACAGTAAAAGACTCCTTTAATATTCACATCTATCATACGATCCCATTCAATCACTTTTCCATTTTTGAAATAACTTAAAGGCATTAACCCAGCGTTATTAATTAGAATATCAATTTTCCCCCATTTTTCGGCGACGGCATTAACAAATGAATTACAATCTGAATTATTTGAAACGTCTAGCTTTTGAATAAAAACTTCTCTGTGGCTGTTTCTGCTTATGATCTGATTTTCTAATTCTTTTAGCCGATCTGTACGTCTAGCTCCAAGTGCCACTCTTAAACCGGCTTCTGATAGAGCTAAAGATGTTGCATATCCTATACCGCTGCTCGCACCGGTAACTATTGCTACCTTATTTTTCAATGTTTGATTGTATGCATAATATCTTAAGAATCTTCTTTCCCAAATGTAGTGCTCTTAAAGGATAGTAATACTTACATATCCTTCTTTTTCTGCATCTCCCTCATAAAGCTCATCTCTTCCTTTATCATTTTGTGCATTTCATTAATCATTTTGTGTTGTGTATTAATTATTTCGTGAAGATTCCGATCTTGCCTTTTGTCTACCACTAGTATCAATAAACCAATTCCTAATGAGATAATAATATTCATCTCTCTGTTCTCTATTTGTAGAGGTACCAGGTCTGTGAGATAGAAAAATATCATTGATAAGGTCATTGCTATTAATCCTATCAGTACCAATTGTATTTCTTTCATGTTGTATTCATTTTGCGTAGACGTATTTTTATGTCTTAATGTTTGAAAATGCTTTTCTGTATTTCTTTTCTAAATGCTGTATCCTTTTTATTAAGACATAAAAACCATATTAAGGCCTCATAAACGTTTCTAGAGATCAATTCGAGAGTAAATAAACGAAGTTAAATTCTACTTTTAGATGAAATATGGGAAATTTATTCCTCCTCTTTGTGTTTGTGTTCGTGTGAAGCTCCTCTACCTGTGAGAGTACCTGTGTAATCTCCAGTGACTTCCATTACATCGTCAGAATTACATATTTCCTTAAGGGCCTCCAAAGTTAGTCTCTGATTTGTTACATAATGGGTGCCTTTATCATAGATAGCGGGAACCATTCCTGTTCTTTCAAATATCCTGTCCTTCATGACCTCAGAATCTGTTTCAGGTCTTGTAAATATCTCAACCATATAAAACGGTGCACGTTCGGATTTCTCGTGTTCTCGCACGAGCAAATCATGAATCAGTATCGGATCGACTTTAGGGAGGTAAGTTTCATAAAGGGTTTGAAGTCCCCTAAAAACCAATCTCATTTCTTGGAGCTCGGAAGTTCTATCGCCACTACTGGTAGATGTAGAAGACATTTATGTGGATTTATCAAGATTTAGTATATAAAAGATTTCTACAAGTTGTTACATTAATACGTCGGTCGATTCCCTCTTGGTTACATAATCAAGTCCAAATCGAAAATATGAGGATGTAATATTGCTCATTTTACCCCTGATCATAAATTTGATTAATGAAAAATGAGTATATCTTGACTAATTACTTATCTCGATATTGGAAAACATATCATGGTAGATTATATTTGTAGTAAATATTTAGACTCTAAAACCCCCTTACAGCTTCAATCGTCTTGAATTTGTCAAATTATAGTAAGAATATAGGTAAATGAATAAAAAATAATAAAAGATAAAAGGCCCTACAAACTTAACTTGTCTTCGATTGTAAGAAACCTAATTTTACGGCAGTTCTATGCAATATTGTATCAAATTTGCCAGATTTTTGTACATAGACATATAGATCAATATCATTTCCACTACTTGTACCAGTTTGTTTTATTATGTTGCTATCGGCAGCATGATATCCAAGTGTGCTGAAATGTTTATCAAAATATGCCTTGTCTCCTGCTGGAACTACGAACAATCCTGCGGTTGGCATTGTTGAATTGGTAGATCCATTATCGGGAGCATTTTGTGGGCTTACGACATCAATCGTTCCTGGAGTCGAAGATGGAGACATTGGATCTGAAAATGTATATTTTCCTATCGTATCAAATGTAAACTGTGTCCCATTTTTGTACGGAATTGTCTGATTAGAAAACACAGATTGGCCATTACTATTCTTAACTGCCACACCATGATTTCCTGCTGGATCGCCATTAACCCAGATAACATTTGTACCTTGAACTATACTTGCACCCAGAGGAAGAAAAGTCTGATCTACGAGTTTCTTGTTCGGAACCAAAATAACTAAATTCTTAACGTCAGCATCAGTCTGTATGTTATTTGAGTCAGAAATGGCCTTGGCATTAAATCCAGGAGATCCAGTTCCACCAGCCGTTCCGGTAGACGGTTTTTCTGGCTGCGTCCCAGGGAATACTGAAACCTGTGCATTAGCTGATTGGAAAGTATGCGATCCTGACTTTCCGTCTATTCCTACTATAACTAACAAAATAGCTAACGAAAATGTAGTTACAGCTATCGTAGTTGCTATCATTTTCATAACAACTTGTTTTATTTTTATGATATTTAAATTAAATTGTGTTTGTAGTTGTTGACCCCTGAATCATATTGATATAATACATCCATTATTAATCTGGACCTGCAGGTTAGATCTAGATATAGTACAATATGTTAGAGAATAGTGATTATATGCATACGTTAGTAAAAGATTTTGTAGTAATTTTACCATGTATCTCTAATTCTTTGTCAAGAAAAATAAAGTCAAAATCTGGAGAGACGTTCCTGATTATATATTAAACCCAAAATCTGTTTTTATTATTTGTTGTTGTTATTTTGAATATTTTCAAACATAAGGGAATGACGAAGCTATTTATTATGTATTAGCATATCAGGTATTTTTAATCTTTTTCTATATTTTTCAAATCTTAATCAATATCCTGTGATTAAAGAGATAAAATCTACATCTTATCCACAGTAATTTTTTGGTAAATATAGGACTTTTCACAATCAATTTCCTGTCCATTCTGGTTGCTTTTAAGAACAATATTTTAAACCAACCGGCAATATGGAAAGCTAAGCAGTTAAGCTAAAAGAAAAGTTTGATTCGATTTAATTTTCAATCTACATAGTGAATTATTTGGTTTTTTTTGCTCTAGTATAATTAATAGCCCGTGTAGCATGACGACTTGATGTAGTAGTAGTTGTAGTAGGAATCAATCAACTACATAGTTCGACATAAACTTGACCTAGAACTGATCGGACTCCTATTGGCTTGGCTTGTGTTGATAAGGTTCCATCGATATAATTTTTATTAACACGTGTAATACGTAATATATAATATAAAATATGAAATTTGTAATAATTATGATTATTATGATTGAAGTTGGCGTTATTATGCCAACGTTTTGCTCTGCATATTTACCAATATTTGCTGATGGTTCAGGGAGTTCAATATTTAATATCATTGCGAATAGAAATGATACTTCTCTGTATCCTCTGTTTAGCCAATTGAGCAGGTCTGTTGTTCAGGTTGTAAGTATAAACCCATCCACTACTAATCTTCCATCTCAAAACACAACAACTGAAGTAGCCGCAGGATTTGCCTATGATACTTTGGGTCATATAGTTACCGCTAATCATGTTTTAGGTGGAGCAAACGAGGTAACTGTTATTTTTGAGAATGGCGATACGCATAATGCCACTGTTATAGGAAGGGATCCTTATACAGACATTGCTGTACTCCGTATTGTTGATCTATTTGGGAGTTATGGTACTGAAAGAGCTAATGAGTTACTTGCGCCAGTTATCCTGGCAAACTCATCCACAGTAAAGATAGGAGACTACGTTACAACCATTGGTTATCCCTTTGCATCGAAAGTAGCTATGACATCAGGAATAGTGAGTCAAACCGATTTCCTTTTATCTTTTTCTTCGCTAGGATATTTAGTTCCAGATACAATTGAAACTGATGTTGCAGTTAATCCTGGTAATTCCGGAAGTCCTTTGATTGATATAAATGGTGAAGTAGTAGGATTAATTTATGGTAGACTAAATCCCACCACGGCCCCTTTAGGGCAGTTTTCTGGGCTGAGTGTAGCTATACCATCTAATGCAATAAAGAAAATTGTGCCATCACTTATTCACAATGGAACATACATTCACCCAGACGTCGGAATTATAGGATCTACTCTTACTGTGGATTTAGCAAAACATTTTCAAAATATTCCAGATAACTTGAAAGGGGTGGTAGTAAATTCAATATCGCGAGGAGGAACGGCTGATAAAGCTGGTATAAATGCTGCTACTACGGACAAATATGGTCAAAGACAGCTAGGTGATATAATAACTTCTTTAGATGGACATAAAATTCCTGATATTGAAAGTTTTCTTTCATACATTCAAGAAAATAAAAGAGCAGGCGAAATAATTTCTTTTATTGTTTATAGAGATGGAAACTACATGAATCTGAATGCAACTTTACAAGCTGTAAACCAGATACAGTAAATCACTGGATTGAGATTGCATTAAACACTAAAAATACACGTCTATGGCAAGCTTATGATAGTCTAATTCATGCTGCATTAAACACTAAGAATGCAGCCTTGATCGGCTAGCACAAACCACAATTCGTCTATTATAGATACTATAATTGGACATAATAATTAAACTAAACACTGAGAATTCATAAGCATTAAAAATGTGAATTGCAATCGGATCGCCTAGTTATATAAGTTACAAATGCTTGATGATTTTAGTTTCATTTATAGTAATATAGAAATACTAAAACTTATAATTGATATAACTTGAGAGGGAACTTATGTACACTTCAGTTAAGTAGGGGTATTTGAAATGACTTGTCATTCTTACAATTAGGATTAGGACATCTAGTGGATATTATTGATTGATGTATAGTACTTGCACTTATCATCTCCCTCTTGTAATCTAAAAAATCTACAACCACAGGAATAT